>JBQCFV010000023.1:0-3525 GCA_051958695.1 Chitinophaga sp.
GGCCCCAGTCCGCCCAGTTGTTCTTCCGGTTCCGGATGGAATTGGCGGCTTTTCGGTACACGTTTTCCACCCAAACGGCAAACAGCTGGCGATCGGATTTTTTCCATTTTTTGTAGGAGTGCATCAGCTCGGCGCCCATCATCATGGAAGTGCCGGAATAGCTCATTACGAGCGGGCCGTCGGCTTGGGAATATTTTTTATTGATGGAAGCCCAGGCGTTGAGGAAATACAACGCTTTTTTCGCATAGGCTTTTTTCCCGCTAAGCTGCCAGGCCAGCGCGCAGGCATAGGCGCCAAACCCGTCCTGCTGGAGGGCCAGCGAATTGGCGCGGTGCTCTTTTGGTTTTACGTAATAGCCCGGCACGCTGAAGTCCGCGAGGGCATGATGCTGCACGGCCAGGATGGAATCGGCTTTTCCTATCAGCTGAAGATAGGCGGTGTAAACAGGTTCTCGTTTCTGACGGATCTGTTCTTTTACAAAATCTATCTGCGCTTTCGGGTGCATGCCGCCGGGATGGTCATATGCCATTGCTCCGGTGGTCAGTAATAAAAATGCGAACAGGGCGGCGATACGCCGCAGGAGGATCGGTGTAATTTCCATAACGTGAATTGATAAGAGCGGTAAAATAGTAATTTTTTACCACTGGTGGTCCCGCATTTTTCGGAAAACGCGAGCCGTGCTGGCGCCAATCCGGATACCGCTGCGCATGTCACAACGGGTTTCCCTCTTCGCATCAAAGCGCAAGCCATGCGATCATTCACCCCGCCTCACGTTCTGATCTCCCTCCGCATGAACAAATAATACGAAAGCGCAAAACACGACACCGTTGCGGCTATCAGCCCGCATACCTGCGGCCACACCACCAGCAGGCTTTCGCGTACGGAAAGCGGCGAAGGGATGGCGCCGGCCATTTGCTCCATCGTAAGCGGACCAAGGCTCCGCACGGACGGCATCAGGAGGGTAGTGGTAGCGTCCGCGTATAGCTGACTCGGCACAAAACGCAGGAAGGTCATGATGATGTTGTTATACGACAGCACCTGCCCCGGCGTCAGCATCCTCGGGTCGGGCAGCAATGCGCTGATCACGAGGTTGAGGAGTATCTGGTAAAATACCGTGAAGAAGAGCCAGATGGCGATGGCCGTGAGCGCCGAAGTAGCGGTTTGCCGGAATTTTACGGACAGCAGGATGGACAGGTTCAGCCAGAACGCAACATAGATGATGCTCAGCACCGTAAAACAGAAGATGCGCACAAATTCCGAAGGTTCCATCCGCACGCCGGTGATGATAAGCCCGCCCCCGATCATCAGCAGGCTGAGCGACAAAAAGAGCGTGCTGATCACGATCAGCGAGGCGGTGAATTTTGCGGTGAGCAAAAAATCGCGGTACACGGGCTGCGCCATCACGCGGATGAGCGTGCCGTTCGACTGTTCGGAATTGATCGCGTCGAAGCCCATGGCAATGCCGAGCAAAGGCCCGAGAAAACCGATGAACACATGGAACGCGGGCAGCGAACCGCCGGTAACCGTGAGCAGCTTCAGGTACAGAAAAATGCTGTCCGGATCGCTGGTATCCGATACGGCGCTTTTGATGTTGGCGAGAGAAACGGACATCGAACCGAAAAAGGTGAGCAGTATCAGCCCGGCCAGTATAATGAACCGCCAGCTGCGCCCCTGGTCCGACACTTCTTTCCGTACGATCACAAAAAAGGGCGACACCGCTTTTTGCGGCCGCTCAGCGCGTTTTAAACCTGCCGAAAAAAGACCGTTGAAAAAGGCCGCTTGATTTTTCATTAGCTGTATTTTCCTTTAGATTGTTTTCAAAATACCGGTGATAGATCTCATCGAGCCCGTAGTTTTTCCGCTGCACGCCGGTTACGTCGAATCGTCCGTTAACGAAGAAACGCACGATCTCGGGCGTGATGTCCTCGTCTCCCGCTATCTCCACTACGTTGCCTTTGCAGGCCGCTTTTTTTACGGAGGGAAGCTTTAGCGCTTCCTGCTCCAGCGCGCCCGGCTCCGCAGGGGCGGAGCGCAGCGTTACTTCCACCACATAGGGCGCCGTTTGGAAAAGCGCGGCTGCCAGTGAATTGATATCGCCGTCGGCGAGCAAACGGCCGCCCACGAATATCCCCACGCGGCTGCACACCTGCTGTACCTGGTGAAGGTGATGCGACGAAAGCAGAATGGTCAGCCCCTGCCGCTGGTTGAGCTGCATGATGAGCGCAAGAAAATCTTTTACGCCGGCGGGATCGATGCCCAGCGTGGGCTCGTCGAGTATCACGACTTCCGGCTGTTTGATCAGTACGTCTGCAAGACCGAGGCGCTGTTTCATACCTCGCGAGAACTGCCCGGCTTTTTTGTGCATCGCGTCTTCCAGCCCTACTTCCACGAGCATCTCTTGCGCAAGGTCTTTCACCGCCGCCTCAGGCAGCCCGTTCAGCCGCCCGATGTAGGCGAGGTTTTCCAGCGCGGTGAGGTCGTTGTAAAACCCGACGTTGTCCGGCATATACCCGACCTTCTTTTTTACGTTGATGGGATTGCGCGAAGCGTTCAGCCCGCAGATACGTGCCTCGCCCGCGGAAGGTTCCGTGAGGCCGAGCAGCATCAGTATCGTGGTGGATTTGCCGGCGCCGTTCGGGCCGAGCAGGCCGAATATCTCGCCTTTCCTGATGGTCAGGTCAAGATCGTCCACGGCCTTCAGCTGGCCGTAGTACTTCGTCAGCCCCTGCATTTCTATGATAGGTGCTTCCATCGTTACCTCCTTCCATATTTACGGATAAGGTAATACACGGCGCCCAACGCCAGCAGGATGATCAGCACGCCGAGCCACCCGGTGAGCACGGAGGTTTTTACGGTCATGCGGAATACGGCTTCGGATGTGGCGTCCGAATTTTTTGCGGTGAAGGTGGTCACGTAATCTCCCGCGATGGTCTTGTCGGGAACGGTCAGCGTAGCGATCACCTCGGATTGTTTGCCGGGCTCCAGCCGCTCGATGGTCGCGGGAGCGAAAGAGGACTTCCACTGCGGGGGCGTTTGGGCGGAGAGATCCACCTTCTCCAGCGCGATGGTGCCGGTGTTTTTCACGATCAGGTGGATCTCTTTCCGCTTGCCTTCCGTAACATCGTCGCTCAGCCGCCCGTCGGGCGTGGAAAGCGACAGCTTGTACGACCCTTTTACCACGGCTTCCAGCGCCAGTTTCAGCGAATCGTTGTCTGACACGGCCGTTGCGGGTATATCATATTTTCCCGGCTTTACCGAGATCCCCGGATGCACGTCGATAGCGATGTCCTGCGTAACGCCGGCATCGATGCGCACGGAGGTTACCTGCGTGCCTTCCACTTTGAAAGTGTTGCTCCAGCCTTCAGGCAGCTGCATGGAAAGCCTGAACACGCGCGGCGACGACGCATCGTTGCGCAGCTTGGCATTGTAGGTGAGCCTGGCGTTGTCCGCGGCCTCGATGTTCATCAGCAGTACAGAAAATGCAGGCGTGGTTGGTTTTGACTGCCTGTCCGTCTGCGCCAGGCT
>JBQCFV010000024.1:0-2760 GCA_051958695.1 Chitinophaga sp.
TCGGCGTGATCCTCAGCAGGAACCCCGTGAACAGCGTGCTTTGCATGATCACCTGCTTCGTGGCCATTGCCGGGCATTACATCATGCTCAACGCGCAGTTCCTGTTCGTGGTGCACCTGATCGTTTATACCGGCGCCATCATGGTATTGTTCCTGTTCGTGCTCATGATGATGAACCTCAATGCGGACATCGAGCCGCAGAAACGCAACTGGCTGAAATACGCCGGGGCCATCAGCGGCGGCGCTTTGCTGCTGGTGCTGGTAGCCGCCCTGCGCGACGCCAGCGTGCCCGCCATCCAGTCAGGCAACGCTACGGACATCGGGCTGATCGCCAACCTTGGTAAAACATTATTCACCCATTACGTAGTACCCTTCGAGCTGAGCAGCGTGCTGTTCCTCAGCGCCATGGTAGGGGCGGTAGTCATCGGTAAAAAATAAAAAACGAATTCATGCCGGTTCAATATTACATCTTTCTCAGCATCGCCCTGTTCTGCATCGGGATCATGGGCGTATTGATGCGCAGGAACGCGATCATCATTTTTATGTGCATAGAGCTGATGCTGAATGCCGTGAACCTTTTGCTGGTGGCCTTCTCCAAAATGTGGGTGGACGCCGGCCGCGTAGACGCCGCCTCCGCCCAGCTCTTCGTGTTCTTCGTGATGGTGGTGGCAGCGGCGGAAGTATCCGTGGGCCTCGCCATTATCGTGATGATGTACCGCAATACCCATTCGGTGGACATCAATATTCTCAGCAGACTGAAAAACTAAAGGAATTTAAAAATAGTATAGATCGATGATACATCTTGTTTGGCTGGTACCGTTCTTACCGTTGTTAGGTTTCCTGATCAATGGATTGGGCCGGAATTATTTACCTAAATCGCTTACCGGCGTGATAGGTAGCGGCACCGTGCTGGCGGCTTTTGTGATCAGCCTGCTCATCTTCTTCGAAGTAAGGCAGCCGGGCTTCGCCCCGCAGGTGGTTTCGCTGTTCGATTTTATCAGCGTGGGCAGCCTGCATATCCCCTTCGCATTCCAGGTAGACCAGCTGAGCGCACTGTTCCTGCTGATCATTACCGGCGTGGGATCCCTGATACACATTTACTCCACTTCCTATATGCATGAGGAAAGCGGCGAGAGTTTCGCGCGGTATTTCGCGTACCTCAACCTCTTCGTGTTCTCCATGCTCATACTGGTGCTGGGCGCCAACTACGTGATGATGTTCATCGGCTGGGAAGGTGTGGGGCTTTGCTCTTACCTGCTGATCGGCTTCTGGTTCAAGAACATCAATTTCAATAAAGCGGCCAACAAGGCATTCATCATGAACCGCATCGGCGACCTCGGTTTCCTGCTCGGCATCTTCCTGCTGATCCAGCAGTTCGGCTCCGTTACGTTCACCGAAGTGTTCGATAAAGTGCCCGCCCTCGGCGAAGGCAGCGGCGTGCTTTTCGCCATCGCCATGCTGCTGTTCATCGGCGCCATGGGCAAGTCCGCACAAATACCCTTGTACACCTGGCTGCCCGATGCGATGGCCGGTCCTACCCCTGTATCCGCCCTTATCCACGCTGCCACGATGGTGACCGCCGGTATTTACATGGTGGCCCGCAGCAACGTGATCTATTCGCTGGCCCCGCACATCCAGGCGATCATCGCGGTGATCGGTCTGGCGACGGCCCTGCTGGCGGCTTCCATCGCACTGAAACAAAACGATATTAAAAAAGTGCTGGCTTACTCCACCGTGAGCCAGCTGGGTTATATGTTCATTGCGCTGGGCGTGGGCGCTTACACCGCCGCCGTTTTCCACGTAATGACGCACGCCTTTTTTAAAGCCCTGTTGTTCCTCGGTTCCGGCTCGGTGATCCACGCCATGGGCGGCGAGCAGGACATCCGCAGGATGGGCGGCCTCAAAAAATGGATGCCCGTTACCAACATTACTTTCCTGATCGGATGCCTCGCCATTTCGGGCATACCGGGGCTGAGCGGCTTCTTCTCCAAAGACGAAATTCTCGCACATACTTTCGGTTATAACAAGATCATATATGCGTTGGCATTAGTTGGCGCGCTCATGACGGCATTTTACATGTTCCGCCTGTATTACATCACCTTCACCGGCAAATTCCGCGGTACGCACGAGCAGGAGCATCACCTGCATGAAAGTCCCGCCGCTATTACCCTGCCGCTGATCGTGCTGGCCGTGCTGTCCGTTATCGGCGGTTATGTGGGCCTGCCCGAAGTATTTGGCGCGCCGCACCTGCTGGGGGAATACCTCAGCCCGGTATTCGCGCCTTCCGTGCCGTTCCTTCACGCCCATCATCTCAGCCACGCGCTGGAATGGGGGTTGATGGGCCTGAGCAGCGGCCTGGTGATCGTGACGATCCTTATCGCGCGCAGCAAATTCAGCAAATACGAGGATACCGGTGCTGAAAACACCGGCTTCGCAAAAGTGCTCGAAAATAAATGGTATGTGGACGAGCTGTACGATACCGTGATCGTAAAGCCCCTGAAAGGCCTTTCGTTGGTGCTGGACAAATATGCCGAGCGCAGCGGTATCGATGGTATCGTGAACGGTGTGGGCCGCCTGGTAAGCTGGGGAAGCAACCGTATGCGCTTATTGCAGAACGGACAGGTGGGGACTTACCTCTTTGCGATGGTTGTAGGTGTGGTGATTTTATTGGCTATAGGATTATTGGTTGTCGGATAATCTATGAGCAGGGGATTATTACTGATAATATTATTGCTAAGTTCTGTTTATGTCCATGCGCAGG
>JBQCFV010000025.1:0-4143 GCA_051958695.1 Chitinophaga sp.
AACAGTAGCTGCACATACGGCCCGCCGCCTTTTTTCATTTTGTAATCGATGTGGGCGTTGAGATAACGCGTTTCGTCGTAGCCGATATCATCCAGCTGGAAACCGCAATCGATCTCCCCGTCGCGGATGAGCATGGCTTCGTAGATGCCGGTGGGGTTGTAGGAATTGCTCTGCCGGTCGATGGCGCTCACGCCGAGGCCGACCTTACTGGCAGACACTTTCACCAGCGGCCTGGTGGCGGTGTAACCGCCCGTTTTGCCCCGGCGCACGGGAATGGTGATGGGCGTTTGTTCGTAAAGACTGCGGGTGCGGTCGTACACCACGATGCGGGAAATCTCCGGCGCCCGCTTATCGGGAATGTCGAACCCGAAAAGCATCGGGTTGAGCGGTTTTTCGGTTTCGGTGTTCCTGATCTCAAAATGGAGGTGCGGCCCTGCGGAACCGCCCGTGTTACCGCTCCAGGCGATAAATTCGCCTTTTTTTACGGGGAAGAGGTTAGGGGGAATGGTAAGGTCCACCGCCCAGCTTTCCAGTTCATATTGTTTGCTGGTGACGTATTCATCGAGCAGGGGATAAAACCGGTTGAGATGCGCGTACACGGTCGTGTAACCATTCGGGTGAGTGATGTAGATCACGTTGCCGAAACCGAGATGGCTCACGCCGATGCGGCTCACATAACCGTCGGCTGCCGCGTGCACATGCAGGTTTTCCCGCTGCTGCGTTTTGATGTCGATCCCTGAATGGAAGTGATTGGAGCGCAGCTCGCCAAAGTTCCCGGCCAGTTCTATCGGCACTTCCAGCGGGTTTCTGAAATATTCTTTCGGGTATTGCTTTTCCGGAAGTTGCTGCGCCATTACCAGCTGCGGCAGCAAAAGCAAGAGTACGATCGATCTTTTCATCCTGCAAATGTAATAGTTATGCGCTTGCGCCAGGACATTTTAGCTTATTCACCACGATTTAACATATTTTTTTCGGGCGGATTATGCCTTTTCATTAATTTCCGATCGCTAAAACAATTCTTATGAGCTATCCGATTCAAGAGATCCAGGGGATTGGCCCCAATTACGCAAACAAACTTACCGGCATCGGCATCAACACCGTTGCGAAGCTGCTGGAAGACGGCGGCACCAAAGCCGGCCGCACGCGGCTGGCGGAATCCACCGGCATACCGGAATCCGTGATCCTTACCTGGGTGAACCATGCAGACCTCATGCGCATCAACGGCGTGGGCGACCAGTTCGCCGAACTGCTGGAAGCCGCGGGCGTAGACACGGTGAAAGAGCTCCGCACCCGCAACGCCGAAAACCTCCATGCCAAGGTCTCCGAGCTGAACGCCGTTAAAAATCTCAGCGGCCGGGTGCCTTCGCTTTCCGAGATACAGGGGATGATCGACCAGGCCAAAGACCTGGAACCTGTACTGACGTATTGATCAAAAACGCATTTCTGCTGATATCAACCTGCAACTGTTCCTGATTTTACAATGCTGCGGCCTGTACATCATTCGTACAGGCCGCATTTTTGGGCCCTTGCTCCGCTTCCCGGCCTGCGCATTGAGCATCGCGGCGCACGCGCCATTCCGGCAACCAGCCGGGAAAACTCACCGCGGCCACGCTCCACATCTGAAATTTCTCCCCCCGGTTCCCCCCGTTTTACCGCTTAACTGTTTTTTTCAACTAATTTAGTCTCCGCAAAAAGAACACATGTCTATAAAGGTTTCGCAGCTTACCAAGCTGTACGGAGAACAAAAAGCGGTGGACGGCATCTCTTTTGAGCTGCAAAAAGGCGAAATAGTGGGCTTCCTTGGCCCCAACGGCGCCGGAAAATCCACCACCATGAAGATCATCACCGGTTACCTGCCCCCCACTGAAGGCGAGGCGTCGGTTTGCGGCTTCGATGTGCTCAAAAGCACCATGGACGTACGCAAGCGCGTAGGCTACCTTCCCGAGGCCAACCCGCTTTACCCGGACATGTACATCCGCGAGTTCCTCGAATTCTCCGCCGGCATGCACCGCCTGGGCAAAGAGACCGGCCGCCTCATCAGCGACATGATCCGCCGCACCGGCCTCACGCCGGAGCAGCACAAAAAGATCGGCGCCCTGAGCAAAGGCTACAAACAGCGTGTAGGCCTGGCCCAGGCCCTCCTGCACAACCCCGAAGTGCTGATCCTCGACGAGCCTACTTCCGGCCTCGATCCCAACCAGCTGGTTGAGATCCGCAACCTGGTAAGGGAGCTGGGGCAGAACAAAACCGTGATGCTCAGCACCCATATCATGCAGGAAGTGGAAGCCATGTGCAGCCGGGTGATCATCATCAACAAAGGGAAGATCATCGCGGACGACGCCATCAGCGCGCTGCGGCAAGGGGCCAACAGCTATATCCAGGTGGCTTTCGGCGAACCCGCCACCGCCGCGGAGCTGGAAGCGCTGCCCGGCGTAACCCGCGCAGCGGCCGCGGAAGGCCACGTTTGGCGGCTGTATACCGGGGACCCGGAAACCGTACGTAAAAACCTCCTCCAATTCGCTTTGATAAATAACCGGAACATCCTTTCTTTGCAGAGCAATTCGCAGTCGCTGGAAGACGTGTTCAGGGAGCTGACGAACTAGTGGTAGGCCGCCCCGGCGAGACACCGGCAGGCGGAAAACGTTCACTTTTTCTCAAGACTTAACAATAAAAAATTTTACCCATGAGTATCATTTCAGAGATCCATGCCAGACAGATCTTAGACAGCCGCGGCAATCCCACGGTGGAAGTAGACGTAACCACGGAAGACGGCCACGTAGGCAGGGCCGCAGTGCCATCAGGCGCTTCCACCGGGAAACACGAAGCCGTGGAGCTGCGTGACGGGGACAAAGGCGTATATCTTGGGAAAGGCGTGATCAAAGCAGTGACCAATGTGAACGAAGTGATCGCCGACGAGCTGATCGGCTGGGATATCAGCGACCAGGCCGGTGTGGACAAGCTCCTGATCGAACTGGACGGTACCGAAAATAAAGGCAAGCTGGGCGCCAACGCCACCCTGGCCGTATCCATGGCAGTGGCCAAAGCGGCCGCCGAAGCTTTCGGCCTGCCCCTGTTCCGCTACCTCGGCGGCGTAAACGCCACCACCCTGCCCATTCCCCTCATGAACATCGTGAACGGCGGCGCGCATGCGGATAACAAGATCGACTTCCAGGAATTTATGATCGTGCCCGTTGGCGCGGATACTTTCTCTGAAGGCCTCCGCTGGGGCGTGGAAATTTTCCACCACCTCAAATCCGTGCTGAAAAAGAAAGGTTACAGCACCAACGTAGGCGACGAAGGCGGCTTCGCCCCCGAGATCCAGAGCAACGAAGAAGCCATCGAAACCGTGCTGCAGGCCATCGAAGCCGCCGGCTACAAAGCGGGCAGCCAGATCGGCATCGCCCTCGACGCCGCCAGCAGCGAGATGTATAACGATAAGGACAACACGTACAAATTCTATAAGTCTTCCCAGAAAGTGATCTCCAGCGACGAAATGGTAGCTTACTGGACGGAATGGACCAAAAAATACCCCATCCTCTCCATCGAGGACGGTATGGCCGAAGACGACTGGAACGGCTGGAAAAAACTCACCGAATCCATCGGCGCTTCCTGCCAGCTGGTAGGCGACGACCTGTTCGTGACCAACGTAAAACGTCTCAAACAAGGCATCGACCAGCAGATCGCGAACAGCATCCTGGTAAAAGTAAACCAGATCGGCACCGTTACCGAAACCATCAACGCGGTATCCATGGCGCACAAGGCGGGTTATACCTCCATCATGAGCCACCGCTCGGGCGAAACCGAAGACACGACCATCGCAGACCTCGCAGTAGCGCTGAACTGCGGCCAGATCAAAACCGGCTCCGCCAGCCGCACCGACCGCATGGCCAAATACAACCAGCTGCTCCGCATCGAAGAGCTGCTGGACAGCAGCGCGTTTTATCCGAAAAATTCAATTAAATTTGGTAAGAAATAATATCCGCACAACAGCGTTTATTTTTTAGTGGTCAATACAAATTCTTCAGGGTACCGTTCATACGGTACCCTGATTTTAAAACCCGGCGAACATGGAAATGAAGAAGCGATTCAAACTGCCTGCCTGGCTCCGCAACAAATACATCGTTGCCGCCGTTCTCTTCCTCG
>JBQCFV010000026.1:0-2004 GCA_051958695.1 Chitinophaga sp.
AGGAGCTGCTGCAGCAGGCCGCCAAAGATTTTCAGAAAGCGCATAAAGTGATCGGGCAGGTGGTCGGCAAGTTCAAATACCCGGTGATGGACCAGTTCCTCAACTGGCGGCTGAAAGAGCTGATCAGGGACGAAAAGCTGGAGCACAAGGGCGAACTGAAAACAATGCGCGATTACGAGATCAAACTGCCGGGAGGCGGCAATGACGCCGCGCCGGCCGAAAATGCATAACATGTCAGCGATCACCATTACGCCGCTCGAGCTGAGGGGGGAAGACGAAAGAGGCCGCAACTTCGACTGGGATACGTTCAGAACGGGTACCTTCATTCTTTGTTATCGCAAAGCCGGTTCCAGCAGCGGCCAGCATTACCACCTCGGCAACAGCGAGTACAAAAATCCCGAGATCATGTACCTGCTGAGCGGAAAGGCCTACCTGCACTGGTGCCCGCTGGACGAGAACGAATTGCGCACCGACGTCATAACGGCGCCCGCGAAAGTGGAGATACCCGTACGCATCTGGCACGAGCTGGAGGCGGTCGAGGACTGCTCCTTCATCGAGCTGAACACGCTCGACGATGTGAAGATCGATTCGGTAAGGGTTTGGCGGGAGGAGTTCCTGGCGGGCAAACGGTAAACTTTAATTTTTTACGGACAAGCATATGAGCAACAACAACGACACACCGGACGAATCACTGCATGGCCTTGCGCACGTAGATGAGAAGTACAAGGACTGGTTCCTGGATTACGCATCCTACGTGATCCTGGAGCGTGCGGTGCCGGGCGTGGAAGACGGGCTGAAACCCGTGCAGCGCCGCATCCTGCACGCCATGAAAGAAATGGACGACGGGCGTTTCAACAAAGTGGCGAACGTGATCGGGCAAACCATGCAGTACCACCCGCATGGCGACGCTTCCATCAGCGACGCCATCGTGAACCTCGGGCAGAAAGACCTGCTTATCGAAACGCAGGGCAACTGGGGCGACGTGCGCACCGGCGACGATGCCGCCGCCGCGCGTTATATCGAGGCACGTCTTTCGAAATTCGCGCTGGAAGTAGCGTTCAACAACAAGACCACCGAATGGCAATTGAGCTACGACGGCCGAAAGAACGAACCGCTGGCGCTGCCGATGAAATTCCCGCTGCTGCTTGCGCAAGGCGCGGAAGGTATCGCCGTGGGCCTCAGCACCAAAATACTGCCGCATAACTTCTGCGAGCTGATCGACGCGTCCATCAAATACCTGCGCGGCAAAAAGTTCGAGCTGTACCCGGACTTCCTCACCGGCGGCATGATAGACGTGACCAATTACAACGACGGCCGCCGCGGCGGCAAAGTTCGCGTGCGGGCGCATATCGAGGAGAAGGACAAAAAGACGCTGCTCGTAAAAGACGTGCCCTACGGCGTAACCACCACCAGCCTGATGGAATCCATCGTAAAGGCGAACGACAACGGCAAGATCAAGATCAAAAAAGTGGTGGACAACACCGCCAAGGACGTGGAGATAGAAGTACAGCTGGCGCCCGGTATTTCGCCGGACATCACCATCGACGCGCTGTACGCCTTCACCGACTGCGAAGTGAGCATTTCGCCCAACGCCTGCGTGATCGTGAACGACAAACCCGTGTTCATGGGCGCCAGCGACCTGCTGAAATACGCCACCGACTTTACGAAAGAGCTGCTGCGCAAAGAGCTGGAGATCAGGCTGGCCGAGCTGGAGGAAAAATGGCATTACACTTCCCTCGAAAAAATATTCTTCGAAAAAGGCATCTACAAGGAGCTGGAGCAGAAACACAAAGACTGGGAAACCGTGCTCCAGGCCATCGACAAAGGTTTTGGCCCGTATAAAAAACAGCTGACACGCGAGATACAGCGGGAAGACATTCTCAAGCTCACGGAAAAACCCGTGCGCCGCATTTACCGCCTCGATATCAATGAGCTCAACGAACAGATCAAAGCCATCGACGCGGAGATCAAACAGGTAAAACACGACCTCGCCAACCTCGTGGA
>JBQCFV010000027.1:0-2681 GCA_051958695.1 Chitinophaga sp.
ACACCGAGCTGCGGCGCTTGACGCCAGGCACTTCGTAATGTTTTTTCAGCAATAATTCGGTTAGGTACGCACCGTCTGGTCCGGTGATACCGGTGATTAATGCATTTTTCATTCAATGAGGTTTTAAAAGAGTCCGGCAAAGGTAATATTAAAATAATTAAGCTGAAAGCTCGCTCAGCTCCAACCAGCGCATGCCTTTTTCATCGAGCAGCTCCAGCAGCTGGCCGATGCGGCTGGCTGCGGCCTGCAACTGCTCGTAAGGCAGCGAACCCTGCGTCAGCTGGTCTTCCAGCTGCTTTTTCTCCTGCTCCATCGTTTCGATCTCCTTTTCCAGCAGCTCCAATTCGCGTTTTTCCTTGAACGACATTTTGCGGCCTTTGGCTGGTGCGGCGGGGTTGGAGGTTTCAACGGGTTTGGGAGCGGTTTCCGTGGTTTTCAGCTTTTCCTGGTCTTTTTCCCATTCCAGGTACTGGGTATAGTTGCCGGGGAAGTCGCGCACCTCGCCTTCGCCTTCGAATACGAACAGGTGATCCACCAGCTTGTCCATAAAATACCGGTCGTGGCTCACGATCACAATGCAGCCCTGGTAGCTTTGCAGGAATTCTTCCAGGATACTGAGCGTGGGCAGGTCGAGGTCGTTGGTCGGTTCGTCGAGAATGAGGAAATTGGGGTTGCGGAAGAGAATGGACAGCAGGTGCAGCCTGCGCTTTTCCCCGCCGCTGAGCTTCGAGATGTAGGTATATTGTTTTTCCGGGCCGAACAGGAAAAGCTGCAGGAACTGGGCGGCGCTTACCTTGGTACCGTCCGCCAGCGGGAAGTTCTCCGCGATGTTCTTCACAAATTCTATCACCCGCATGTCTTCCTTTACGATCAGCCCCTGCTGGGAATAATTGCCGAACACGACGGTATCGCCTACATTGATCTTTCCCGAATCAGCTGCTTCGGTTCCCATGAGCATATTGAGGAAAGTGGATTTCCCCACGCCGTTTTTCCCCACCACTCCCACGCGTTCGCCTTTTTTGAAGGTATAATCAAAGCCTTTCAGGATCTGTAGCGGGCCGTAGGCTTTGTACACCTTTTTCAGCTCGAGGATCTTCCCGCCGAGGCGGGTCATTTTTACGTTCAGCTCCAGCTGCTGCTGTTCGATACGTTTGGCAGCCCGTTCTTTGACGTCGTAAAAGGCGTCCTGCCGGGATTTGGATTTGGTAGTGCGGGCTTTTGGCTGTTTGCGCATCCATTCCAGCTCTTTGCGGTACAGGTTGCGGGCCTTTTCCGTGCTGGACCGGTCGGATTCCTCGCGGGCGGCTTTTTTCTCGAGGTAGTTCTCGTAATCGCCTTTGTAGATGTAAAGCTGCTGGTTGTCCAGCTCCATGATCTCGTTGCACACGCTGTCCAGGAAGTACCGGTCGTGGGTGACCAGCAGGAGGGTCACGTTTTCCTGGTCGAGGTAGTTTTCCAGCCATTCGATCATGCTCACGTCCAGGTGGTTCGTGGGCTCGTCCATGATAAGAAGCGTATGCTTGTGCTCAAACCCGATGTCTATCAGCACTTTAGCCAGCGCCACGCGTTTTTGCTGCCCGCCTGAAAGCGTGCCCACGGGTTGGTCGAGATGATGGATATTGAGCTTCCCGAGTATCTGCTTCACCTTGCTGTCGAAATGCCAGGCGTTGAGCTCGTCCATGCGGGCGATGGCGGCGGTAAGCACGCCGGCGTCCGGTTCGGCGCCGTTGTCCGTCAGGTGCTCGTAATCCTTAATGGCGTTGAGCACGGGGTGGTCGTGGTCGAAGATGTTTTCCAGCACGGACTGGTGTTCCCTGAAGTTAGAGGATTGTTCCAGCATAACGACCGTAACGTCTTTATGTATCCAGACTTTGCCTTCGTCGGCGGTTTCTTTGCCGCAGAGGATCTTGAGGAGAGTGGATTTTCCGGTTCCGTTGAGGGCTACGAGGGCGATTTTGTCGCCTTCTTCTATATGAAAGGAAATATTTTCAAAAAGGGGGGTGACGCCGTAGGATTTTGTCAGCCCTTCCACTGATACATAATGCATAATGCGAAGGTAACCTGTTTTGTTAAAAATGGGTTTTTTAGGTATTTATTTCGTATATTCATTAAAGCAAATGGCACACCAGTACGGGTTATGAGCGACCGGTGAATATGAGAACCTTATCCAATATCACTTAACTTTATTGGCAAAAAAACTGACGTAACTGATAATTGCGTGTGAGCTTCCTGTGTGAGGAGGTTATTTCATTCCATGTGATTGACCCATTTTGCACGGCCTTTATCCATCGGTAAGTGTCTTTTGTTTGCTCCCCTGGTTAAAAAAGATAAAAACGCCTCCTGAAGATTCAGGGGGCGTTTGGTTTTTTTAGTTATTGCCTTATTTGGATCAGTTCTTCGATTTTCGGAATGTCAGAGGCTGATCTGGTGCGAATTTACAAAAAAAATCCCGCTCGGCTGAGCGGGATTTGAAAAAGTAAGTTTTACCCCAATCTTTTTGATTTACCGAATTTTTTCATGACCCATGCTAGTGATGTGCAAGACAGGATAAGAATTACCATGCAGAGGGCATTGAGCAGGATTCCAGTCATGGCGTTGAATTTTAATAGTGTCTGGTATTAAAATAACGAAATCCGTTGGAATTTTGATATCTACCTTTTGTGTGATTTTTCTAATTCTGT
>JBQCFV010000028.1:0-2192 GCA_051958695.1 Chitinophaga sp.
TACAACGATGCCGTCAGCCGCCAGTTCGCGGGCGCCGGGGACGGCCTCTACGGCAAGGTCTGGTGGAACAAATAAGTCTTTCTCTATCTGTCAACATATGCGCGTTACTGCTTGCGGTAGCGCGTATTTTTTTTGCGCGGAACGGCGGTGAATACAAATCCCTTAACTTTGAAGATTAAACCTGTTTATTGTGCCACACGAGTGTATCTCAGTATTTGATATTTTCAAGATAGGCGTAGGACCCAGCAGCTCTCATACCTTAGGCCCCTGGCGCGCCGCCATGCGTTTTATCAGCGAGCTGGAAGCGGCCGGCAAACTCGCTGCAGTACAGCGTCTCAGCGTACTGCTCTACGGCTCGCTCGCAAAAACCGGGCATGGTCACGGAACGGACATCGCCGTGCAGCTCGGCCTCGCCGGTGAAGATCCCGTTACCTGCGAAGTGAACGATATCGACGCTAAAGTGGACAAGATCCGCCGCGACAAAAAGCTCCGTTTGAACGGTCAGTTTGAAATAGATTTCGACCCGCTCACCGATATTGAATTTCTTTTCGAAGAATCGCTTCCCTTCCACCCCAACGCCATGACCTTTTTAGTGACGCTGCAGAACGGCGAACAGCTGGCCTCCACCTGGTATTCCATTGGCGGGGGCTTTGTGTTGAAAGAAGGCGAAACCGCCGGTGGCGGGAAAAGCAGCGTAGACCTGCCGTTCCCCATCGATACCGCACGGCAGCTGCTGCAATGGTGCATCAAAACGGGTTTTTCCATTTCCGAGCTGGTGATGGAAAACGAACTGGCATGGCGCAGCGAAGCGGAAACAAAAGCCGGCGTAATGCAGATATGGCAGGTGATGCGCGACTGCATTTACCGCGGATGCCACACTACCGGCGAGCTGCCGGGCGGGCTCAAAGTAGGCCGCAGGGCCGCCGCGCTCAATACCAAACTGCTGAAAGGAAGGACCTACTCCGACTATAACAGCTGGGTGCAGGCCATCCGCGCGGGCGGGGAACATTTTTCGTACACGCTCGACTGGGTAAGCTGTTTCGCCCTCGCCGTAAATGAGGAGAACGCCTCCTTCGGCCGCGTGGTAACCGCGCCCACCAATGGCGCCGCCGGTGTGATACCCGCGGTATTGCAGTACTACATCACGTTCTGCGACGGTCTTCACACGGAAAAGATCATCCAGTTCCTGCTCACCGCTTCGGAAGTGGGCAGCATCTTCAAAAAACGCGCGACCATTTCAGCGGCCATGGGCGGCTGCCAGGCGGAAATAGGCGTATCCTCCGCCATGGCGGCGGCGGCGCTTACCGAATGCCTGGGCGGCAGCCAGCGGCAGGTATTGATGGCGGCGGAAATAGCGATGGAACATCATCTTGGTCTTACCTGCGACCCGATCGGCGGACTGGTGCAGGTGCCCTGCATAGAACGGAATACCATGGGCGCCATCAAAGCCATCACGGCTTCGCAGCTTGCGCTGCAAAGCAACCCCGAGCTGGCGAAAGTTTCGCTGGACGCCGTGGTGAAAACGATGTGGGAAACCGCGCAGGAGATGAACTCCAAGTACAAGGAGACCTCCGACGGTGGGCTGGCGGTGAATATACCGATCAGTTTGCCGGAGTGTTAGGCTGCATAACAATTTACTTCATGAGCGCTTTGCGGTTGCGGAGCGCTTTTTTCATTTATCCGAAGGTTTTCATTTACAAATAATAAATTCCTATTATATTTGTAATTCTAAAATCCATTTGATGATGCCATCCACTCAGCAACTGTTGTTTATCGTAATTATTGCCGGCGCGGTCGTGCTCGTTATCTGGACGTTGAAAGACACGCTGAAGAAAGGCGACAGGAAGGCAAAGGGCGAGGGTGGCAGCGGTTCCGCGTCCGCGAAGGAAGGGGGACAGCCTGACGTGGTATTGCCGCTGCAGCTGCAGGCGTACGAGCGCATCGTGCTGTTCGTGGAGCGCATTGCGCCGCAGAATCTCATCAGCCGGGTAAACCAGCCGGGCTTCACGGTGCTGGACATGCAGATCGCCATGGTATCGAGCATCAAATCGGAATACGATCATAATGTTTCGCAGCAGATATATGTAGCTCCGCAGGCCTGGGAAGCGGTAAAGACGGTGAAGGAGCAGACCATTTCCATCATCAACCAGATGGCCCTGAAACTGCCGCCGGACGCGCCTTCCATCGAACTG
>JBQCFV010000029.1:0-4458 GCA_051958695.1 Chitinophaga sp.
AGGAGTATACGGTGATTTTGCCGGATTACAGCCAGTATCTGGGGAGGAAGGTGTAATCCCTCACCGATGCGCATTCTCATAATGCTCCTTCAACAAATCCTCCCCGAAATCATTCTTCAGATCCCGGAAGGTCGTATGCACATGGTTTGCATTATTCTGCGTATTGTCGTATTCGATGACGAACGTCGGCCCCTGGATGCGGTAATAATGCCCCAGGCCCCATTTGTTCCCGCCGGCCCAGGCGAAATGGACGTTCTCCCACCCCGCATCCCCCATCTCTTTCCAGATCGCTTCCGCCATTAGCCTAGTATACCGGTCCACATACACGGCCACGAGCATTTTCAGCTGTTTTTGCTGCGCGGGATTGAGATCGCTAAAACCCAGCCCGGGCGGCTCCAGGAGCCAGGCTTTCCGCTTATTGCCGGTGATAATGTCCGCCGGCGCTTTTTCCGCTACCACGGCCACTTTCCGCTGCTGGTCGCTAAGACTGCCCACCAGTTCGAAACCCATCGCGGATTCGTCTTTTAATATCTGCTGCCCTTTTTTCGACCCTTCCGGCACGATGGCTGGGTTGGAGCCGAGGAACATCGGGCTGCCGGTCATCCATTTATTTTCAACAGCGGTAAAGTTCAGCGACAGGTGATGCCCTTCCACCCGCCAGCCCCAGGGCTTCCCCGCCACCGGCTCGCCAAAAACGGAAAAATAATATTTGCCGGGGTCGCGGTAATTGTCGTTGTCGCCACGGCCTTCGAGGGCGCGCAGCACGTATTCCATCTGCGCGATGGCGGTGGCCTTTTTGTATCCGCTGCTGCTCATGCAGCGTTTCAGCAGCGCGTAGGCGGCGGCCCGCTGCGCAGCGTTCATGTCTTTCAGCGGCAGGCCTTTGCGGGTGCGGGGTACGAAGTGCCAGTTGAAACGCTCAGCGTCATCCCAGCTGAATTGCGCTTTGGCCAGCTGGGCGGTATCCAGCGAATGGAGGAACTGCCGCGCGGCTTTTTCAGCGTGCTGCGCAACGGCGGGCAGACAAAACGCGGCAAACGATAGGAGGAGAAGGAGTTTTTTCATTTCCGTGGAATCTGTAGCGGTAAAGTACAAATCTTTCGGGCCTCCCGCAGGGGAATTTACCGTCCAAACAATTTTCTACCCAAAACCGGCCCTACTTTTGAACATAACCCGTTCATCCCCATTGGGGATTTGACTTTGGTATTCTATTTTCGCAGTTTACGGTTTTAAAGTACAGGTAATGGTGAAGCATTTATTGGCAGGATTGCTCTTTTTTGGCCTTGTTCAGCAAACCAGCGCTCAGCTGCCGCCCAAGCGGGAACTGCGCGCCGTGTGGATCGCGACGATCGAGAATATAGACTGGCCCTCGCGCAAAGGGCTCAGCCCCGACGAGCAGCGGCGGGAATTTATCGCCCTGCTCGACCGGCACCAGCGCAACGGCATGAACGCGATCGTGTTCCAGGTAAGACCGTCCGCCGACGCTTTTTATCCTTCCCCCTACGAGCCCTGGAGCGAATACCTCACCGGTAAACAGGGCCAGCCGCCCGTGCCGTATTACGACCCGCTGGAATTCATGATAACGGAAACGCACAAACGCGGCATGGAGTTCCACGCATGGTTCAACCCTTACCGCGCCGTGAGCAACGTGCGTTCCAGCAGCGTGGCGCCCAACCACATCACCCGCACCAAACCGCAGTGGTTCCTTACTTACGGCGGCAAAAAATATTTCGATCCCGGTATTCCGGAAGTGCGCAGCTATGTTACGGACGTGATCCGCGACGTAGTCAAACGGTACGACATCGACGCCGTTCATTTCGACGATTATTTTTACCCTTACCGCATCCCCGGACGTGACTTTCCTGACAACGGCTCTTACCGCCTCTATGGCAAAGGCCGTTACCTCGACGAATGGCGCCGCTTTAACGTGGACACCATTATACAAATGCTCAGCTCCGCCATCAAAGCGGAAAAGCCCTGGGTGAAGTTCGGCATCAGCCCCTTCGGCGTATGGCGCAACCGCGACAAGGACCCTGAAGGTTCAGCTACCCGCGCGGGCGTTACCAAGTACGACGACCTGTACGCGGACGTGATCAAATGGCAGCGCCTCGGCTGGATCGATTATCTCACCCCGCAGCTGTACTGGGAATTCGGCCACCGGCTGGTGCCTTTTGAAACGCTGGTCACCTGGTGGTCGCAGCATGGTTACGGCCGTCATATCTATATCGGTCATGCGCCCTACCGCATCGGCAGTACGGCGGGCTGGAAAGATCCCCGCGAAATGGGCCGGCAGATCAGCGCCACGCGTTCGCTCGCCACGGTGCAGGGCAGCGTGTTCTTCAGCTCCAATTCTTTCGACAGCAATCCGCTTGGCCTGGAAGATTCCCTGCGTAACCACTTTTATCACTATCCCGCCCTGCGGCCCACCATGCCCTGGCTCGACAATGCGCCGCCCAAGGCCCCTTATTTCGTGGATGCCTTCGAAAAGCCTGAAGGACTTGAGGTACGCTGGGCGGACGACGATACTTCGCACCAGACGAAGCAGTACGTGCTCTACCGTTTTACCGACAAAGAAGTGATCAATATGAACGATCCGACGAAGATCCTCGCCATCGTGCCGCAGATGCCGGACCCGGTGCATATGGACAGAACATACATTAAAGGGCAGGCATATATTTATATCGTTACGGCCCTTGACCGTATGCAAAACGAAAGCATGATCAGCGACCCCTTGCGGGTAACGATCGAGAACGGCCGCACCCGGTTCGAGTTCGAACCCTGAGGCTGAGAGTTTTACACAACTTATTACCAGGGCCGGGAATTGATCCCGGCTTTTTTGGCCCGGCAGGGGCTTCAGGCGGGGTTCAATTTTTGTTTATATCAAATGAAAGAGGGGCGATTTTTATATTTTTCTAAATTTTAGCCCTTTAATAGAACTTTCTGTAAAAAAATCCGCATTCCTTTAGTATCTTTAAACCGTTCCCAAAGCAATTACGGTACCTAAGCCTGGGGCATTAGCGCCTTCCGGGAGGAGTGTATCTGATAAAAAGGAAAAATTTGAAAGCCAATGGAAAAAGTGAGCCAAGAGTTGGGTTTGTATCGTGCGGAGTTTGAACATGATGCGTGCGGTACGGGCTTTACCGCCCATATTAAAGGCAGGAAGTCGCACCAGATCATCCGCGACGCGCTGACCATGTTGGAAAACATGGAGCATCGCGGCGCATGCGGTTGCGAGCGTACTACCGGCGATGGCGCCGGCATTCTCATCCAGATGCCGCATGAGTTTCTCTATGCGGAGTGTCTGAAATTAGGTATCCGCCTTCCCGAGACCGGCAAATACGGCGTAGGGATGGTATTCTTCCCGAAAGAACCACGCTGGCGCGAAGAGTGCCGCGAGATCATACAACGCTGCGCGGAAAAGTTGGGCCTCGAAATTCTCGGTTACCGCAAAGTGCCCGTTCGCCCGGACGGTATCGGCGAAACCGCCCTGTCCGTTGAACCGGAGATCGAACAGCTGTTCATCGCCTGCCCTTACCAGATCTCCGATCCGGAAGAGTTCGAGCGCAAGCTGTTCATCCTGCGTAATTATGTTACCAAAACCGTTCGCAATTCCATCCCGAAAGACAAAGCGGAGATCTACTTCGCTTCGCTTTCCAGCAAAACGATCGTATATAAAGGACAGCTCACTACCTACCAGGTAGGTCATTATTATACCGACCTGCGCGACGAGCGTATGGTTTCCGCGTTCGGCCTCATTCATAGCCGCTTCGCCACCAACACCTTTCCCAGCTGGAAGCTCGCGCATCCTTTCCGCTACATCGCCCACAACGGCGAGATCAACACGCTGAAAGGCAACCTGAACTGGCTGCGCGCCGGCGAAAACAGCTTCGTGACGAAATACTTCACTCCCGAGGAAATGGAAATGCTGGCCCCGATCGTTGAAGACGGGCAGTCCGACTCTGCCAGCCTCGACAATGTGATAGAGCTGCTGAACCTCACCGGCCGCACCCTGCCGCATGTGATGATGATGCTGATTCCCGAAGCATGGGACGGCAACGAGGCCATGGACCCGGTAAAAAAAGCATTCTACGAATACCACGCTTCCCTTATGGAGCCCTGGGACGGGCCCGCTTCCATCTCTTTCACGGATGGCAAGATCATCGGCGCCACCCTTGACAGGAACGGCCTGCGCCCTTCCCGCTTCGTGGTAACGAAAGACGATCGCGTGATCATGGCTTCCGAAGCCGGCGTACTGCCCATCGATCCGAAGAACGTAAAAGAAAAAGGCCGTCTCCAGCCGGGCAAAATGTTCGTGGTGGATATGGAACAGGGCCGCATCATCGGCGACGAAGAGCTGAAGCAGGGCATCTGCTCCCAGCAGCCTTACGCCGAGTGGCTGAATAAATACAAGATACGTCTTGACGAGCTGCCCGAGCCGCGCGTTACCTTCACGCACCT
>JBQCFV010000030.1:0-8178 GCA_051958695.1 Chitinophaga sp.
TTCAATTCGGTGTAATGAATGTTGAACCTGGTCATATTCGTGAGCAACACATCATAATCCTCCCGGTTCGTCAGCTCGATGCCCACCAGCGCCGGGCCGGTTTCTTTGTTGTGCTTCTGGATGAACTCGAAGCGGGTGATATCGTCGCCGGGCCCCAGCACATGGTTCACAAATTCTTTCAAAGCGCCCGGCCGCTGCGCGAAACGGACGATGAAATAATGTTTCAGCCCTTCATACAGCAACGACCGCTCTTTGATCTCCTGCATCCGGTCGATGTCGTTGTTGCTGCCGCTTACCACGCATACCACCTTTTTCCCCTTGATCTCTCCGGCAAAATCTTCCAGCGCCGCGATGGACAGCGCGCCCGCGGGCTCCACCACGATGGCGTCTTCGTTGTAGAGCCGGAGTATCGTAGAGCAGATGCGCCCCTCCGGCACCAGGCTCATTTGATCGATCACGTCTTTGCAGATAGCATAAGTGAGGTCGCCTACCCTTTTCACGGCCGCGCCGTCAACGAACCTGTCTATTTCCGGCAGCGTTACCGGCCCGCCGTTTTCCAGCGCTTTCAGCATGGAGGGCGCGCCTTCCGGCTCCAGCCCCACGATCTTCGTGGCCGGGCTTTCACTGCGGAAATACGAACCCACGCCCGAGGCCAGCCCGCCGCCGCCTACGGGCACGAACAGGTAGTCCACTTCGGGCAGCTCTTCGAGAATTTCCAGGCCAACGGTCCCCTGCCCTTCGATGATCTTCCTATCGTCGAACGGCGGGATAAATGTCATGCGCTGCTCGCGCGTAAATGCCTGCGCCTCGGCGGAGCAATCGTCGAACGTATCGCCGATCAGTCTTATTTCGATATTTTCCCCGCCAAACATTTTCACCTGGTTTACTTTCTGTTTTGGAGTGATGATGGGCATAAACACTACGCCTTTCACGTTCAGCAGCCGGCAGCTGTAAGCAAAGCCCTGGGCGTGGTTGCCCGCGCTTGCGCAGGTAACGCCGTTAGCGAGCTGGAGCGGCGTGAGGCTGCTCATGAGGTTGTATGCGCCGCGTAATTTGTAGGAACGTACCACCTGCATGTCCTCTCTTTTGAGATACACATCGCATTGATACCGGCGGGAAAGATTGGCGTTATAGGTTAACGGGGTGCGGGTGACGACGGTGCGCAGCCTTTCCGCGGCTGCCTTTACCTGGCTGGCGTCTATTTTTTGTTGCAGAGCTTCAGTCATTTCAATATTGTTAAAAAATAAAAAAGAAAAGTATCAGGAAAATGCGCCGGCGTCAAATCAAGCACACTCCTCCGCAACCGTTGCCAACAACTATCCTGATACTTTTCATATTTTATTTTTTATAGCTTTTTATTTGCCGGGGCGCAGCTTTCTTACAGCCGAGCCTGCCTGCCACATTTCGCTGTTGCGCAGCTCTTCGAGCTCAGCGTTCAGCTTCGGACGGTAATCTTCCTGGCTGTTGAGGTCGATGGAGCGTTGTGCTTCTTTACCGGTGGCCACGGAAGCGTACAGCTCGTCGAACACGGGCTGGGTAGCGTCCTTGAATTTTTTCCACCAGTCGAGCGCGCCGCGCTGGGCGGTAGTGGAGCAGTTGGCGTACATCCAGTCCATGCCGTTCTCAGCCACCAGCGGCATGAGGGATTGGGTCAGCTCTTCAACGGTTTCGTTGAACGCTTCGGAGGGAGAGTGGCCGTTGTTGCGCAGCGTCTGGTATTGTGCAGCGAAGATGCCCTGGATGGCGCCCATCAGGGTACCGCGTTCGCCGGTGAGGTCGGAGTACACTTCTTTTTTGAAGTCGGTTTCAAAGAGGTAACCTGAACCTACGCCGATGCCGAGCGCGATCACGCGTTCTTTTGCTTTGCCGGTAGCGTCCTGGAAGATGGCGTAGCTGGAGTTCAGTCCCTGGCCTGCCAGGAACAGCCTGCGGAGAGAAGTGCCGGAGCCTTTGGGGGCAACCAGGATCACGTCTACGTCAGCGGGAGGAATGATATTGGTCTTTTCCTTGAAAGTGATGCCGAAACCGTGTGAGAAATACAGGGCTTTACCTTTGGTGAGGAAAGGTTTCAGTGTGGGCCAAAGCTGGATCTGACCGGCGTCTGACAGCAGGTACTGAATGATGGTGCCTTTCTGCGCAGCTTCTTCGATCTCGAACAGCGTTTCGCCCGGTACCCAGCCGTCTGCTACGGCTTTATCCCAGGTTTTGGAATTTTTGCGCTGGCCGATGATCACGTTGAACCCGTTGTCTTTCAGGTTCAGCGCCTGGCCGGGGCCCTGTACGCCGTAACCGATGATCGCGATCGTTTCGTTTTTCAGCACTTCCCTTGCCTTTTCCATGGGGAATTCTTCTCTGGTTACTACTTCTTCCAGTACTCCGCCAAAATTGATGGTTGCCATGTGTTAATCGTGTTTTTTAAAAAGTTTTAAGTTTCAGGTTATTGTTTTTTACCGTTTTCAGTCTTTCAGGCTGTCTGCCTCGATGAGCGACAGGTCTTTGAGATGTTCGTGGAAACGGCGGCTCCATTTCACGATCGCTACGCGGCCGCTGTTGGAATATTCTATGAGGCCGTACGGTTCCAGCTTCTGGAGCATCGCGATCAGCTCCTGCTGGTGGCCTGTTTTTTCAAGTACGAAGTAATCTTCGGTAATGGTGAGGATGCGCGCGTTGTTATCCCGGATGATCTTCTCGATGTCGCCATTGTGAAGACTTTTGGTGGATATTTTATACAACGCCAGCTCCTGGTACACCACTTCGTCTTCGTCGTGCACGAATGCGCGGTGCACTTCGATGAGCTTTTCGATCTGGCCTACCACTTTTTCCAGCCGGTCGCGGGTAGACATCACGGTGATGATGAATTTGTACACCCCGATGATCTCCGTTTCGGCGGTGTTGAGGCTGGTGATGTTAATGCCACGGCGCGTGAAGATCACGGAGATGCGGTTGGTGATGCCCACCCTGTCTTCAGTATAAACCGTAACTGTATATTCCTTTTGCATGATTGTGTCTGATTAATGGTGATGAACTGCTACTCGAGGCGGATGGACGAGATCGGCGCGCCGGCCGGTACCATCGGGAATACGTTGTCTTCCTGCTCCACCACTACTTCCAGCAGGTATGCACCTTTTGTGTCCAGCATTTCCTTTACGGCGCCCGCGAGGTCGGCGCGTTCGGTCACCTTGCGGCCCGGTACGTAAAAGCCTTTGGCGATCTGCACAAAATCAGGATTGATCATTTCGGTGGAAGAATAACGTTTGTCGAAGAACAGCTGCTGCCACTGGCGAACCATGCCGAGGAAGTTGTTGTTCAGGATCACGATCTTCACGCCGATCTCCGACTGGTAGATGGTGCCCAGCTCCTGCAGGGTCATCTGGAAGCAGCCGTCGCCGATGATGGCCACCACTTCCCTTTCGGGAGCGCCTACTTTGGCGCCCATGGCCGCCGGCAGGGCGAAGCCCATGGTGCCCATGCCGCCGCTGGTGAGGTTGGTGTTCGGGTCTTCGAAGCGGTAATAACGCGAAGCGATCATCTGGTGCTGGCCTACGTCGGTTACGAGTATCGCTTTGCCTTTCGTCTGTTCGGAAATGATGCGGATCACCTCGGCCATCTTGATCTGGCCTTCGGTGGGGTGAAGCTCGCGCTGGCGCACCTTTTCGTCTTCTTTTTTATCGGCTTCCCTGAACAGCTGCAGCCATTCGGGATGTCTGGCTTCTTTGATGAGCGGCAGCAATGCGGCCAGCGCTTCTTTCGCGTCCGCGTGCACGGCTACGTCGGCGGGGATGATCTTGTTGATCTCCGCTTTATCGATCTCGATGTGGATCACTTTGGCCTGGCGGGCAAATTCGTTCACGTCGCCGGTGATGCGGTCGTCGAAACGCATGCCTACGGCGATGAGCACGTCGCATTCGTTCGTGTTGATGTTCGGGCCGTAATTGCCGTGCATGCCGGTGTAGCCCACATAGCAGGGATGATTCACGGGTACGGCGGAAAGACCGAGCAGCGTGGAGGCGATCGCAATGTCAGCCCTTTCGGCCATAGCGAGCAGCTCTTTTTCCGCGCCGGAGATCAGCACGCCGTGGCCGCAGAGGATGTAAGGGCGTTTGGCGTTGTTGATCAGCTCTGCGGCGGCTTTCACCTGCTCCATGTCCAATGCGGGATGCGGGTGATAGCTGCGGATGCTTTCGCAGACCTTATATTGAAAGTCGAGCTTGCCGAACTGCGCGTTCTTCGTGATATCCACCAAAACGGCGCCGGGGCGGCCGCTGCGGGCGATATAGAACGCTTTGGCGATGGCGCCGGGTATGTCTTCAGGCCGGGTGACCTGTATGTTCCATTTGGTGATGGGTGTGGTGATGCCGATCACGTCGGTTTCCTGGAAAGCGTCCGTGCCGAGCAATGCCGCGGCCACCTGGCCGGTGATGCATACCATGGGGGTCGAGTCCATCTGCGCGTCGGCGAGGCCGGTCACCAGATTGGTGGCGCCGGGGCCGGAAGTGGCGAATACCACGCCTACTTTGCCGTTTGCGCGGGCATAACCCTGCGCAGCGTGGGTGGCGCCTTGCTCGTGGCGCACCAGGATGTGGTGCACCTGGTCCTGGAAATCGTACAGGGCGTCATATATCGGCATGATGGCGCCGCCGGGGTAACCGAAAATAGTATCTACACCTTCCGCAATCAGCGACCGGATCACTGCTTCCGCGCCGGTGATGATCTCGGGGGCAGCGGCAGCCCGCTTGTCAGACTCCTCAGTCTTCATCGGTAACACATCCTTCTGTTGCATTTTTTACTTGTTTTGCGTACTTGAATAATATCCCGTTGGTAGCCTTCAGAGCCGGTTTTTTCCATGCTGCTTTTCTTGCTGCGAGCTCTTCGGGCGTCAGGTTAACCTTGATGACATTGTTAACGGCGTCCAGCTCGATGATGTCGTTGTCTTTCACGAGCGCGATGGTGCCGCCTTCGTAAGCCTCCGGTACGATATGCCCTACCACGAATCCGTGGGTGCCACCCGAGAAACGGCCATCGGTGATGAGGGCCACGCTTTTGCCCAAACCTGCGCCCATAATGGCGGATGTGGGTTTCAGCATCTCAGGCATGCCGGGGCCGCCTTTGGGGCCTACGTAGCGAATGACGACGACGTCTCCCGCTTTCACCTTGCCTGACTGGATGCCAGCGATCAGCTCAAATTCGCCGTCGAACACGCGTGCCGGGCCAACGAACTTTTCGCCTTCCTTGCCGGTGATCTTCGCCACGGAACCCTGCTCGGCCAGGTTGCCGTACAGGATCTGGATATGACCGGTGGTTTTCAGCGGCTTCTCCAGCGGATATATAATGTCTTGATTGGAAAAATCGATGTCGGGCACGGACTCCAGGTTTTCCGCGATGGTTTTGCCCGTAACGGTCATGCAATGGCCGTGCAGCCGGCCCTGTTTCAGCAGGTATTTCATTACCAGGGGAACGCCGCCGATATTGTGGAGGTCTTCCATCAGGTATTTGCCGCTGGGCTTCAGGTCTGCCAGCAACGGCGTGGTATCGCTCAGGCGCTGAAAGTCGGCCATGGTGAAGTTCACACCGGCCGCTTTCGCGATGGCGATGAAATGCAGCACCGCATTGGTGCTGCCGCCGAGGGCCATTACCACGGTGATGGCGTTCTCGAACGCTTCGCGCGTCATGATGTCTTTCGGCTTGATATCTTTTTCGAGCAGCAGGCGGATATATTTGCCGGCCGCAGCGCATTCTTCTATTTTGTCTTTGCTCGTGGCGGGGTTGGAGGAGCTGTACGGAAGGCTCATGCCCAGCGCCTCGATGGCGGAGCTCATGGTGTTGGCCGTGTACATGCCGCCGCAGGCGCCCGCGCCGGGGCAGGAGTTCTGCACGATGCCTTTGAAGTCGCCCTCGTTGAGGTTGCCGGCTATTTTCTGGCCGAGCGCCTCGAAGGCGGATATGATGTTAAGGTCTTGCCCTTTGTATTTGCCGGGGGAAATGGAGCCGCCGTACACCATGATGGCGGGACGGTTGAGCCGGCCCATGGCGATCAGGGAGCCGGGCATGTTTTTGTCGCAGCCGGGCACGGTAATGAGCGCGTCGTAATACTGCGCGCCGCAAACGGTTTCAATGGAGTCGGCGATCAGGTCGCGGCTCACGAGGGAATAACGCATACCGTCGGTACCGTTGCTGATGCCGTCGCTTACGCCGATGGTGTTGAATATCAGGCCCACCAGGTCGTTGGCCCAAACGCCTTTTTTCACTTCTTTTGCCAGATCGTTCAGGTGCATGTTGCAGGTATTGCCGTCGTAGCCCATGCTTACGATGCCTACCTGCGCTTTTTTCAGGTCTTCCTCGGTCAGTCCTATCCCGTACAGCATGGCTTGTGCGGCAGGCTGCGTAGGATCTTGCGTAATCGTCTTGCTGTATTTGTTTAACTCCATAATAATAAGGTCGTTAGTACCGGGTGCCGGCTATCTGAATTTCTAATTATCGTACAAGTTATTCCCGGTGCGGCGTTTATTCAAACCTATAATTCGGTCGTTCCCGGTCTTCAAAAGGCAGGCTCAAAGGCCAAAATCCGCTATGGGTATGAGTTAGGGAGAAAAGCGTTTACGCCATTCAACGGCTATAAGGGACGCTTTTTTTAAGGAATTTCCCCTTCCGGAGCAGCGCCGGAAGGGGAAGCTTCCAGGTATCGTCAGGCAGGAATCGCCTCGCGTTTAAATTCTTTTTCCAGCACTTTGGCTTTGTACGCCTGCTGGATGACCTTGCCGAGCGAATCAGCCCAGGGTTTGGAGAATCCCTGGCCGTCCAGGCTGTCCCATCCGATCACTTCGGCGGCGGTGCCGCAGTAGAACACGGCTTCGGCCTGTTTCAGCTCTTCCACGGTGATCTTTTTTTCCACCAGGGGAATGCCCAGCTCGCCGCAGATCTCGATAACGGTGGCACGGGTGATGCCGGGCAGGATGTTGCCGGGGGCGGGGGTGTAGATGGTGCCTTCTTTTTCATAGAAAAGGTTGGCGCCGGGGCCTTCCGCTACAAAACCCTCAATATCCAGCAGCAGGGCTTCGTCGTAGCCTTTTTCCTTCGCTTCCTGCGAAGCCAGGATGGAGTTTACGTACAGGCCGGCGGCTTTGGACTCGATCTTGAACGCTTTGGGGTTCGGGCGCTGGTAAGAGGAAATGCACACGCGCAGCAGCTTTTCACCGAGGTAAGCGCCCCAGTCCCATGCGCAGATGAGCACGTGGGTTTCCGAAGCGGCCTTCAGGGTCATGTTCGGCGGGCAGAACACGAGCGGGCGGATGTAGGCTTCTTCCAGGTTGTTCAATTCCAGTACTTTGTAACAAGCAGCGATCAGCTCGTCGTTGTTGTACTTGTAAGGTATATGTATCAGCTCGCAGGAACGCTTGAACCGGTCGAAATGCTCCTTGGGTTTGAAGATTTTCACTTCCCCACTGGCGGTCTTGTAAGCGCGGATGCCTTCAAATACCGCGTATCCATAATGCAGCGACTGACCATAGAGGTCAATTTTGGCTTCAGTGGCTTTCACATAAGCCCCATCAAAGTAAAGAATCGTGTTTTCGTTGTAATAGCTATACATATAATTGGAATTTGCACATAAAAAAAGCCTTCCTGGTGGAGGAAGGCGTTATTTTGACTTGTTATTGTACGCGCGTGTTATCCTCCAATCGGTTGACGGGTGACAATGACAATGACGATCACGACGAGCGTAATAGCCCAGTTGAGCTGCGGCACGATGTAACTGATCTTGTTATTGTTCTTGTTTAACCACATGAAGGTGCTGTTGATCTTTTTATCCCTACAAATGTATTGGTGATTAAAATAAAAAACAATACGGACCTAAATATTTTGAGAAAAATCAACCCAATAAACGTTTTTTAAAAATATCGAAAATAGAAGTCAATTTGTTGAATAAAATTCAACAAACAGCTATTTCACCGTACTCATATCAAAACGCAAAAGACCTCCCGGGGAGGCCTTTTGCAAATACCGTACATACAAACGTTTCAGTTTTTCAGGCAATCGTCTATCACCGCCTGCAATATCCCTTCCTTCTCGATGAGCTTTTCCAGCAGCGTGAGCTGGTTTTTCGCCCGGTCGAAGTTGTGCTCGGGGTACCTGATCGGGTAATACACGTCGCCGTTCAGGTAATCCGTCAGGAAACGGATGCCC
>JBQCFV010000031.1:0-9694 GCA_051958695.1 Chitinophaga sp.
CCGGCAACGCTACCAACACCGCGCCTTCGGACGCTATCGTATTGTTCGACGGCACGAACCTTTCGCAATGGGTATCTGAAAAAGACGGCGGCGCAGCGCCCTGGGTGATCAAAGACGGCGCCATGACCGTCGCCCCCGGCAAAGGCGGCATCAAAACAAAAGCTTCTTTCGAGGACTTCCAGCTGCATATCGAATGGCGCTCGCCCTCCAAGGTAATAGTCGAAAGCCAGGGCCGCGGCACCAGCGGCATCTTTCTGCAGTCCAACTATGAGCTGCAGGTGCTGGACAACTATAACAACAAAACGTACGGGAACGGCCAGGCCGGAAGCCTCTACAAACAAGCCATCCCGCTGGTGAACGCCTGTAAAAAGCCCGGCGAATGGCAGACCTACGACGTGATCTGGACGGCGCCCCGCTTCAACGACGACGGCAGCCTGAAATCGCCCGCACGCGTTACCGTGCTGCAAAACGGCGTACTGGTGCAGAACAACACCGAGCTGAAAGGCAAAACCCTTTACATCGGCAAGCCTTTTTACGAAAAACACGGCGCATTGCCGCTGGCGTTGCAGGACCATGGAGACCTCGTGAGCTACCGCAACATCTGGATCAGGAAGCTTTGATCCGTCGAATATTTATAAAAAAGCCTGATGTTCGTGCATCAGGCTTTTTTATTTGTGGATGAAAAGACTTTCAATACACCTTTCTCCTTCCAGGACCTTTCATTTAGAATTCCATAACGACGCAGGAGTAATTTTATCACGCGTCCTATAAAACCATTCCCTTCAACGCCTCAACCACCGCAGCATCGGCGCACGCGGTCTTCAATTCTTCCTCTGCCCTGTCTGCATACGCCGTCGAAGCCAGTCCTTTGTTCACCAGCCGTATATCCTGCAGGAGATTGCCGATCACAAACCAGTCATGGGCGCTGATGGCTTCTTTGTCCGCCGGATTTCCGGCTCTGCCTAAAGCGTCCATATCGCCGGCGTATTTTTTGAAGATGTCGAGTTTTTGCTGCGTTATCATGGCAATCAGTTTACCTGCAACCGGAGCGTTCTGAGCAGGGTATCCGTTTCCGACAGCAGCGTTCTCACCTGCAGCTCAAAATTGCCGGTGATGTGGAACGGGTTCGTTGCCGTAGCCGTTACCTGCTGCGCGTTCGAATAGCCGAATGCGGGCACTACCAGGTTGAGGGAAGTATCCAGCGATACCATAGTAAAATACACTTTCGCCGGGTCGGACACAACACCCTTTCCCGGGTCGCGGAAAAGATCGACGGTAACCTGGAAGCTAGTAGACGTGTCGCCGGTGTACAGATCGGAAGCAAGCAGGAGATCGTGCGGGTAAGAGCGGGTGAAAGTGAAGGTGGTATCGATCGTGTAATATTGCTGCACCGATGCGCGGACAGTAGCGGCGCCGATGCTGTCGCTTTTGAGACGCACCTGCGAAATGCCGCTGCTGTTGGCCGTTACGGTTTGAATGGTGTCGTTGTTCTCAAACGTGCCGCCTTTGACGGTAAACACCACGTCGCGCAGCAGGGAGTCCGCTTCGCCGCTGATCTTCGCGGTAATGAGGTAGGTGGATTTACTGTCTGCGGCTACCATCGCCTGCGGGGCGTTCGCGAAAGCGATGATGTCTTCCAGCTTCAGCCCTTTGCCCACCTGGTAATCGTCGTCGCTTTTGCTGCAACCTGAAAAGATCGTCGCCGTGAGCACGGTTATAATGAAAAGGTATTTCATCTATCGTTGATTGGATTATTGATATTTAAAAATGGCCCTGTCCGACGCGGGCAGGCTTGGGCCGGGAGACTGGCCGGGCGTGTAATTGTCCCGTACTTCCAGGGCCACCTCGCAGCCTTCTTCGTGGTTCTGCCGTTTGGTGATGATCACGTTGGCGTCCATCCAGCGTTCGTTATACGATTCGGTATCCTCGTACCAGGTCAGCATTTTGCTGGTGAACTTCAGGATGTAGGGCAATGCGGCCGGGTTTGTGTTATATTCTTCCCTGCTCACTTCCCTGTCCCAATCGGGAATATAAACGGAATCCAGGTCAACGTCCGCGTCACCGGAAAACGTTAGCTGGTAAAGACCTCTGTTGGCGCCGGGACTGGAAAAGGATTCAGACCATTCGATCCTTAACGCCTGCGGCTTTTTACCCGGTTTGAAATGCAGCTCATCGGGGTTTAATGTGAGATTTTCGATATTCACTGACATATAGGGGGAGATTTTATTCTGTAAAAATACTGGCGACATGGCCGTTCCCAAAGCTCTGCAGGAAACTCCGGACGTTGAAATCCAGCGACAGCGAGACGAAGGGCGCGGCCTTTACGTGGTAATTGTTCTTATTGGCCAGCGGATCGGTGGGGTATTGATAAAAGAAGTAAGCCCCGCCGTTGATCTTGAAGAAAGACAACAGCCTGAAACCGACGCCCGTTATCAATGCCATGTCGTCGCTGACAATGCCCCGGCGGATGCCTTCTTTTTTGATAGACTGAAGGGAAACGCCCACCAGCAGCGAGGTCCGGGAACCTATAACGTCCAGGAATTTCCCCCTGTAGTTGCTGAGCGGCAGCGCGGTGTCGATGGCGCGCATGTAGATATTCATCCCTGCGTAAAGATTGAACCGGTCCACCCGTCCTACGTAGGCATAGCCGAGATCCAGGGTGACGTGCATTTTGAACCTTTCTTCGAGGTCGGTCGGATAGGTATTGCCCAGTTCGTTGTGGGAATAGACGGATTCGCTCAGCTCAATAGCGATGTTCTCTTTAAACTCGTCGCGTGCGGCCAGCAGTTCATCCAGCTCGTCGTCTATTTTTGCCTGGAAGTCTTCGGCCATTTGGTCTGCGATGGCGGATATTTCCGTGTCTTTCAGGCCTGCGATCTTCTCTTTTTTAAGATCGCTTTTGAATGCGCTTTCAAAATCCAGGTCGGCTTTGGTGGCGTTGAACCAGTCGATGCCTTTCATTTGTTTCGCCACCGCGGCGGATATTTGTCCAACCGGCAAGTCTTGGGGGTACGTTTGATCACTTATCGCCTCTTTGCCAGATTCAATGCGTTCTTTGATTTCCGCCAGCTCTTTAGCCGGTTCGTCCAGCTTCCTTTTTTCATCTGTTATCTGCCGCAGCAGTTGAGGGCCGTTCTTATTTTTGGCGGTGTCTTTCAGACCTGCTTCCAGCGTTTTGATCTGCTGGTTGATGGCATCGATCTCCGCTTCTTTGTCTGCCAGCTCCTTTGGTTTTCTATCGCCTTCCATGCTCAATATTGCGTTCGCTTCTGCATACAATCCCTCTTTGTGATGCCGCAGTTCGGCGCGGATCTGGTTGAGCGCATTGGTGGCAGTGAGGAAGCGGGTGAACTGGTCTTCGTAATTGTCGCCCGAAACGATGTATTTTTCATTCACTTTTTTGACGGCTGCTTCGGCGGCGTTATGAATGCCGGCATGGTTCTCCGACCAGCGTTTTGACGCGGTGGGCGAAAGCACTTGTTTTACGATCACCTGGTTGATAGCGGCAGCGAATCCTTTGTCGTTCATAATGCCTTCCACGGCCTTTTCGTTTTCTTCGCCGGTGAGGGCGGTGTATTCGGTGCCGGAGATTTTAATGTGATAGCTGGCATTGGGGCGCAGGAAAACGAGGACGGGAATGTTCAGCGTGTCCGAGGAATTGCGCGGGTGCTTTTCCGTTTGATAGAACAAGGTGCAGGCGTCCTTGTTGGCTTTCAGCTGTTCATCGGTCAGGGGCTGGTCTTTCGTCCATTTGCCTTTGTAATTCATGCGGTTCACGTCGAAGATGGTGATTTGAACGTCTTTAACGGAAGCGGGAATATTGACGCATTTGATATTGAACGGCTGGTCGAACGGGATGGCGGCTTTCAGTTCCCGGGTATCAAAATCATACTCGACGGTCTTTCTGTTTTGGGAATAGCCGGTTACGACCCCTAAGAACAGCAGCGTACAGGTAATCAGGAAAAATCGCATGAAGTGTGTGGTTTATTTCGGGATATTTAAAATAAGGTTAAGCGCCTAATGGGGCGTAATGCGCGGGTTGTCAATCGTATATGGTTAATCTTTTTTGGGTTGATGGCAGATTTGGAGCTTGGGATCAAAGATAAGGGATTGGAGGGATTTTCAAAATAAATTTAGGGGGATGGGGGGATTGCCCACAATATGTTCTTCTATCCACATCGATGCGTATCAAAGAATAATAAATTCCAATTATAATTGCTATTATCGCTAAAATGCAAACTCAATGTACATCTTATGGACGATTGCCTTCGTAGCTCATACAGTGCTGAATCTCGTCATTCTGAACAAGCTGCAACCGGAAGATGTCAAGCACATTCGTATGCTGCCCCGATCCGTGGTACTTCCATTATTCCTTGCCATTATTACATTACGATGGGAAACCGGCATTCAGCCAACCACGGATAAAAATACAATCAGACTTATGAAGGCTGGCAACGTCGCGAATTTCATTTTTGTGGCGAGTACGTTGCTGGTAATACTATTCAATCTTTAGGTAGCAAAAGGGCCGTTTTAATTACATCTGCAAACGAACGACTCATAATCTTCAAATCGCCTATGCTGCACCATTGACGAACAGATCGTACAGCCTATTTTCGTGATACCAACCTTAATATTCCAATAATGGCTACATCCATCGAGGTGCATAAAAACTTCCTTGCTTAAACCATCAGGACTCTTAACCGCATCCTTCCAAATAAAATTTACCCATACGATTCTTTCACCGTTAACATTCAATAATCCCGCTCCCCGGCATTCCGGGTAAAATAATGGTGGATTTGCTACTTATAAACAAGTGCGAGCCGATTCCAGGATTTAGTGAACTGCATATTTTATTACCTGTTTATAACTGCCTCATTTAAACATCCCTCTTCTATGAATTTCAGAAGATGATTTACCGTCAGTACCGATGCTTTGGATACGTTTAAGACAAAGGGTTCGGGATAAAAATATTTAGCAAAGCGGAAGTCACTTAAATCTACATTATATTTTTTACCAAACTCTATAACCATTAAATACTTTCGAAAGCTAATTCGACAGCCAAAAACAAAAAAAGGACCACAACATGTGATCCTTTCTCCAGAGGTACCGAGCGGATTCGAACCGCTGTACGAGGTTTTGCAGACCTCTGCCTAGCCACTCGGCCACGGTACCATTTTTGTACCATCAAATTTTGATGGACTGCAAAAGTAGTAAATTTTAGATATTTGCCAAATCTGGTTACAAGATATTCAATTACGGATTAAAAAATTTGCAAGGTATGACCACTCCCATAGCCGAATCGGAACTGATCCTCAACGCCCGCGGCGCCGTTTACCACCTGGACCTCCGCCCGGAAGACCTCACCCCCACCATTATCACCGTGGGCGACCCGGACCGCGTGGAGGCCGTCAGCAAGCACTTTGACGCCGTAGAAGGCCGTTACCGCCACCGGGAATTTGTGACCCATACCGGGCGGATCGGCAACAAACGGCTGTCCGTGGTCTCCACCGGCATCGGTACGGACAATATCGACATCGTGCTCAACGAGCTGGACGCCCTGATCAATATCGATTTTGCCACACGCACCGTAAGGGAAACGCCCGCCAGCCTCCGCATTATCCGCCTCGGCACCGCCGGCTCGCTCCGGGAAGACATCCCCGTGGACAGCTTCGTGGTATCGTCGCACGGGCTCGGGCTGGACAACCTGCTGCCTTTCTACAACTACCACAACACCCCCGGGGAACTGCAGCTGCTGGAGGCCTTCCGCGGGCAGATCCGCATGCAGCCCAGCGCGGCGCGGCCTTATCTTATAGAAGCATCGGCCGAGCTGGCGGCGCTTTTCACCGAGGGTTTCCATACCGGCATCACTGTTACCTGCCCCGGCTTTTACGCCCCGCAGGGCCGCCTGCTGCGCGGCCAGCTCTCCCACCCCGACCTCATCGACCAGCTCACGGGCTTCAGCTTCGAAAACATGCATATTACCAATTTCGAGATGGAAACGGCCGGCATTTACGGGCTGGGGCGCGTATTGGGGCATGAATGCCTCTCCATCAGCGCCATCGTGGCCAACCGGGTGAGTAAAACCTTCAGCAACGACGGCCGCGCTGCGGTGGAAAGCCTTATTACCAGGGCGCTGGGCATCATCGCCGCATAATCATCAAAACAATATTTACCTTTGCCTACAGATGAACATGCATTTTTATAAATACCAGGGAACTGGCAACGACTTCGTGATCGTAGACAACCGCAACGGCGAATACGGCAGTCTTACCACCGAACAGATCGCGCATCTCTGCGACCGGCGCTTCGGCATCGGGGCGGACGGGCTGATGATGCTCGAAAACCGCGAAGGCTACGATTTTGCGATGAAATATTACAATGCCGACGGCCGCGAAGGAAGCATGTGCGGGAACGGCGGCCGCTGCCTCACCGCTTTTGCCCGCCAGATGGGCATCGAAGGCGAAGAGCTGAATTTTATCGCGGTGGACGGCGAGCACCAGGCCAGTTTCCGCGAAAACGGCTGGGTGAACCTGAAAATGCAGGACGTGGAATGGGTGGAAAAGGGTAACCTCTACTATTATCTCAATACCGGCTCGCCGCATTTCGTCAAATTCGTGACGGACGTGCAGGAAGTGGACGTATACGCGCAGGGCCGGGAAATACGTTATAACGAGCGGTTCGCCGCGGAAGGCACCAATGTGAATTTTGTGCAGGAGCTGGACAACGGCATTTTTGTACGCACCTACGAACGCGGCGTGGAAGACGAGACCTATTCCTGCGGCACCGGCGTGACGGCTTCCGCTCTCACCGCATCACCGGCGGAGCCCGGCAATTACGCCATTCCCGTCGAAACGCTGGGCGGCCGCCTGGAAGTGCGCTTTGCGCGCACGGGAGAACGGCACTTCTCCGACATCTGGCTCTGCGGCCCCGCAACGCTTGTGTTTGAAGGAAATATTAATATTTAGCCCCCCGGCTATTGGTGAATTAATTCCCCTACCTTTGCGCCCGGAATGATCCAGTACTTCAAAAATATAGACGCGCGCACCGTTGCCATCGATGAGCCGGAAAACGGCTCCTGGGTGAACGTTGCCCCGCCGCTCAAACAGGCGGAATTTGAACAGCTGTCCGACGCCCTCGACATCCCGCTCGACTTTTTGACGGACTCGCTGGACATCGACGAAAAAAGCCGCTTCGAGCTGGAAGACAACGTTAAGCTGATCGTTATCAAAACGCCCGCCGAAAACAACTCCATCAACGAAAGCGACGCCTACTACATCACCATCCCCATCGTGATCATCCTCACCCACAACCAGATCGTGACCGTCAATTCTTTTGACAACGCCGCGATCAAAAAGTTCCTCAACACCTTTCACAACCGCCACCCCGAAAAAAGGAACATGATGGTGCTGAAAGTGTTCGAGAAAGTGGTGATGAATTTCCTGGATTACCTGAAAGAGATCAACCAGCGCCGCAACCTGCTGGAACAAAAGCTGTACGATTCCAACCGGAACGAGGAGCTGCTGTATTTAATGCGCATTCAAAAAAGCCTCGTATATTTTGTAACCGCCCTGCGCAGCAACGAGCTGCTGCTCATGAAGCTGGAACGCACCAACTTCCTCGGGCTGAACGAAGACGAGAAGGAATTTCTGCAGGACCTGATCGTAGATACCAGCCAGGCGCTTGAAATGGCAAACATCTACACGAACATCCTCAGCAGCACCATGGACGCTTTCGCCAGCATCATCTCCAACAACCTCAACTTCGTGATGAAACGCCTCACGTCCATCACTATCGTGCTCACTTTACCTGTGCTCGTGGCCAGCATTTACGGGATGAACGTGGAAATTCCCTATGCGCATTCCACCTACGCCTTCTACATACCCGTCACCATCGCCATCGTAACGGCGGTGATCATGAGCTGGTATTTTATGAAGAAAAAGTGGTTCTAGTATCTTTCCTTTACCATTTTTGACACCGTTTTATCGGTCGGCAGCGTAACCGTGTCGGCTGAATAGTCCGCCCAGTCCACCCAGCGCAATCCTTCCACCTGCACCGCAGGGTCTGAAGGTATGGGGAAGCCGAAAGGTTTGTCCAGCAGCTTTGCCGTGAAGGGTGACAGCGCCCTTACGAGATAATAAATAGCGATGATCTGCTGGCCGGGCCGGAAGGCGTTCTCCTGGAAAAAGTCCGTCGTGTAAAGATGCGTCACCACCTCCACGTCCTGGTTCACTTCTTCCTTCCATTCCCGCACCACGCATTCGATGGTGCCTTCGCCGAACTCGAGGCCGCCGCCGGGATACTTGGTGTACAAACCGCCTCGGATATGCTCGTCGCTGACCAGCACCTGCTTCTTTTCATTGATCATAATGCCGTATACACGGACTGTAAATAGGTCCATCGGGAAGGAAAATTTTATCTGTTCATGGCCGTGCGTTTCATTTCCGTGGCGGTGCTATGGCCCAGGTACCGTTCGAGGATACCGTGCACCCAATAGATTACCGGCGTAAGCACGATGGCGGCCGTGAATTTATAAATGTAGTTGATGATGCAAACGCTCAGCACCTGACCCATTGACCACACCGGGTTTTTGTCGGGATTGTAGATGAGCGGGCCGAGATAGAAGGCCACGAACAGCACCACGAAGCTGTCTATCAGCTGCGAAATAAGCGTGGAGCCCGTGGCGCGCCGCCAGATCTTTTTTTCGCCGGTCACCTGTTTGATCTTGTGAAAGGTGAACACGTCCACCAGCTGCCCGAGCAGGAAAGCGGTGAGCGAACCGACGATGATCAGCGAGCCCTGGCCGAGTATCTGCTGATAGGCTTTGTCCATATCGGGCACGCCGGAGTTGGCCTTCATGGTAACAAAAAACGCCGCCGGCGTGAGCTGGATGGCGAGGAAAAATATGATAAAGGCGAACAGGATGAGCCCTGCCGCGAGAAAGGACAGGAAACGCACGCCTTTCACACCGTAATATTCGTTGATGATGTCCGTCATGATGAACACTACCGGCCAGAGCAGCACGCCGGCCGTCATGTTGAAGCTGTAACGCTCGCCCAGGATCATGAGGTTGGCGGGGTCGAAACCGAAGGTGGCCTCGAGGGAAAATATCTTCACCCCGATGATCTCCGCGATCAGCGCGTTGGCTACCAGAATGCCGCTTAAAATGATGAATAGCTTTGTCGGTTTATCTTTCAGGATGTTGGTGATCATAAGAACAGTTCCAGTTGAAGGAGCAAGATAATAACATTCAAAATAAATATAACAGGCTGGATCTGCGCGAACCGCACTTTACGCGCCAGCAGCATGATCACTCCCAGCAGGATGCAGAGGATATTCAGCGGCGCCGCCACCAGCCCTCCCAATACCATGATGTGTTTGGCGACGTGTTCCCAGGTATCGGTATTGTCGAGCATGCGGATGATAAAACCGGCGAGATAACAGATATTGCAGATAAAGCTCACTTTTATAAGGAAACGGAGCCAGTTCATATTGAAATTTCCGATAAAATACAGTTATTTTGGATTCTTTAAAAACTAAACAGGAAAAACCCGATGAAGCAAAACTGGCAAAAAGCCGTCCTAAAACATGTGTACGCCGTCCTCATTTTCCTGGGGCTCTCCTTTTTATTTTGCAGCCCCGTGCTGGAAGGATTGGAGATCAGGCAGACCGATACCGTTTCGTGGCAGGCCATGAG
>JBQCFV010000032.1:0-7024 GCA_051958695.1 Chitinophaga sp.
GACCCCGGGTTGACCTTGTCCTGGCGCGCGTATTTCGGCGCAGTGCCGTGCGTGGCTTCGAACACCGCGTGCCCGCTGACGTAATTGATGTTGCCGCCCGGCGCGATGCCGATGCCGCCTACCGCCGCGGCCAGCGCGTCGGAAATATAATCGCCGTTGAGGTTCAGCGTGGCGATCACGGAAAACTCCTGCGGGGCCAGCAGTATCTGCTGCAGGAAGTTGTCGGCGATCACGTCGTTGACGATGATCTTGTTATGCGCCTGCGCTACTTTCAGCTCGCGGTTGGCCTCATCTTCGCCTTTTTCTTTTTTTGTTCTTTCCCACTGCTCCCAGGTATACACCTGCTCGCCAAATTCGCGCGCCGCCAGCTCGTAGCCCCAGTTCTTGAAGCCGCCTTCGGTGAACTTCATGATGTTGCCTTTGTGCACGATGGAAACGGTGGGCCGTTTATGCTCGATGGCGTACCGGATGGCCGCGCGTATCAGCCTTTCGGTACCTTCCTTGGATACAGGCTTGATGCCGAAGGAAGAGGTCTCGGGAAAACGGATATGTGTAGCTCCCAGCTCTTCGGTGAGGAATTTGAGAAGCTTGCCGGCGTTTTCGGTGCCGTACATGTATTCGATGCCGGCGTAGATGTCTTCGGTATTTTCGCGGAAGATCACCATGTCCACTTTCTCGGGGTGCTTCACGGGCGAAGGCACCTTGTTGAACCAGCGCACGGGGCGCACGCAGGCATAGAGGTCGAGCTCCTGGCGCATGGCCACGTTCAGCGAGCGGTTGCCGCCGCCTACAGGTGTGGTGAGCGGGCCTTTGATGGACACGAGGTATTCTTTCTGCGCGTCCAGCGTGGCCTTGGGCAGCCATTCCCCGGTTTCCTGGTAGGCCTTTTCACCGGCCAGCACTTCTTTCCATTCAATTTTCCGTTCGCCGCCGTAGGCTTTTTCTATGGCCGCGTCAAACACTCTCACGCTGGCGCGCCAGATATCGGGACCGATGCCGTCGCCGATTATGAACGGAATAATAGGATGGGCAGGGACCTTGATCTGCCCGTTGATCATCTGAATTTTTTCTGCCGGCATATATTGTCGTGTTATTGTTTCAATAATTGACCGCAAAGGTATGACATTTGGGCTTGGCCTGCACCCCGTAATTGTGATAATTAACTTAAATTCGGAGGACAATTACGCACCCAAAAACAAGCAGCTATGGCCGAACATATTGTTTCAATATTAGATATAACCCCCGTCACCCACAATGTAAAGCGGTTTACCCTGCAAAAGCCCGCCGGTTACACGTTCATCCCCGGCCAGGCCACCGACGTGGCCATCAACCTGCCCGGCTGGGAAAAAGAGCTGCGGCCCTTCACCTTTACCGCGCTCAACGAGTGGGACACGCTGGAATTTACCATCAAGATATACGACGACCACGAAGGCGTCACCCATCAGCTGGGGCAGCGCAAACCCGGCGACAGCCTCATCCTGCACGATGTTTGGGGCGCCATACAATACAAGGGCGAAGGCGTGTTCATCGCGGGAGGCGCGGGCGTAACGCCGTTCATCGCCATTTTCAGGCAGCTGCATAAAGACGGGAAGACCGGCAACAACAAGCTGATATTTTCCAACAAGACCCGGGCGGACATTATCCTGGAAGACGAATTCCGCGCCATGCTCGGCCCCAACTTCATCAATACCCTTACGGACGAGGCCGTCCCCGGCTACGACCATCATTATATCGACGAAGTATATCTCCGCGATAAAGTGAAAGATTATCACCAGCATTTCTACATCTGCGGGCCGGACGCGATGGTAGCCGATCTTCAGCCCATCATCCGCAAATTGGGCGGCGAATCCGTCATCGTAGAGCTGTAAGCATTTTCACCGGCGATTTTCCCACTTTTACCGGTAATTGACCCCTCCCCGCCTAAGCGCTATTGCCCTGCAAACCGGTGCGGGGTAGATTTGTATCATAAATTTCAAAATCAATACAATTTATGAGCAGGTTAAATCGTCAACGAAATAACATCGCGAACGGAAGCGGCCTCTGGGCTGGCGTGATCGTTCTCTCTATCGGCCTTTTTATTTTCCTCCGGAAAATGGGCCTGGAGATGCCCGACTGGCTCTTTTCCTGGCCCATGATCATCGTGGCGGTCGGTTTCCTGATGGGCGTCAAAAACAAGTTCCAGGGCATCGGCTGGTTCATCGTCACCTTCGTGGGCTGCGTGTTCCTGGTCGGTGAGATCGTGCCGGACGAGTGGGATATCAGCCGTTTCATATTCCCGACCATCCTCATCATGGTGGGCGTGTATATGATCGGGCGTGCGGCAAGCCGCAAGCAGCGGTATGAGGAAATAATGGGAGAAGGCACGGTTCGTAACAGCGACGACTATATCCAAAGCACCACCATCTTTAGCGGTACCAATAAAATGATACTGTCGAAGAACTTCCAGGGAGGCGCCATCACCACCGTTTTCGGCGGCACCGAGCTGAACTTTACGCAGGCAGACATCCAGGGAGAAGTAGTGCTGGACATCACGACATTGTTCGGCGGCGTGGAGATAGTAGTGCCCAGCAGCTGGGACGTGAGAGTGGACGTGGCCACCGTGTTCGGCGGCATCGAGGACAAACGCGCCATTCCGCCCGTAATACCCACCAACAAGGTGCTGGTGCTGAAAGGTTCCTGCACGTTCGGAGGGGTCGATCTGAAAAGTTATTAGTCTCTTTTTCCGCCATTCTTTTATCCATTGCATTGTTGATCCCCCATCCATCCTTATTCATACCAGTAAACCGTTAAACATGTATTGGTTCGTAGCAAAGATCGTATACCAGATCATCTGCGGAAAAGGCGAGCACCTTCCGCAGTTCGACGAGCAATTGCGCCTGATCAGTGCGGTCGATAAAAAAGAAGCCTGGAAAAAAGCCGTGGAGATCGGCGAGCAGGAGCAGTATGCATTCCGCAATCAGAAAGAAGAGCTGGTGGAATGGCGCTTCATCAACGTGCCGGAGCTGAGCGCGCTGGACGAGCTGAAAGACGGCATGGAGCTGTATTCCCGCGTGGAAGAGCCGGAAAATGCCAGCAGCTACGTAGCGCTTTTACAGATGAAAGCCGCGCAGCTGCAATCGCAGAAGTTATTTGAGCTGAATGTATAACCCGTAAACGACGCAACGATTTGGCCACACATTTGCTCAAAGAAACTCCTTTCCGCTGGACGTTCATCACCGGCGTTTGCGTATTCATCCAGCTGCATGCCATCATCCTGCATCTCTGGCTGAAGATACCGATGGCGCTTGCCTGGGCGGACAGCGGGTTTCACAACAGCCTGCTCGCCATAGCGGCCGCCTGCGTCACGCAGATGTTCGCTTATTACCGGCCGGTGAAAGGCAAATACGTATTCGTGGCGCTGCTCACCGCCACTGTAAGCGTCATCTGGCTGGTAAGCGTGTATTGGTCGCTGCGCGGCATTTTTGGTACGCTCGGCGATTACATGCTCTGGCTGAACGATACGCTGCCCGTAAGGTTCGCTTTCGGCTGGCTGCTCATCACCGGCACCGGTTTTATCAGCTTTTTCCTGTATGAAATGGACGAGCACCGCGCCGCGCTGGCCCGTAAGGAAGCCGCGGAAAAAATGGCCCGGGAGGCCGAGCTCTACAAGCTCCGCCAGCAGTTGCAGCCGCATTTCCTGTTCAACAGCCTCAACTCCATCAACGCGCTGGTAACCATCCGCCCCGAAGAAGCGCGGCAGATGATACAAAAGCTGAGCGACTTCCTGAGAGGCACGCTCAAAAAGGAAGACCAGCTTTGGATACCGCTGAAGGAAGAATTGCAATATCTCCAGCTGTATCTTGACATCGAAAAGGTGCGTTTCCGCCACCGGCTCAGCACGCAGCTTGAGCAGAGCGAAGACGCCGCCCCGCTGCACATCCCGCCCATGCTTCTCCAGCCCGTAGTGGAGAACGCGATCAAGTTCGGGCTGTACGATACTACGGAAGCGATCACGATCGGCATCAAAGCCTGGAAGGAAAACGGCATGCTGATGGTGTCCGTGTCCAATCCTTTCGATCCCGCGATGCAGCGGCAAAGCAGGCAGGGCACGGGTTTCGGGCTTAATTCCATCAGCCGCAGGCTGTACCTGCTCTTTGCCCGGCAGGACCTCCTGGAAACGCAGACCGAAGGGCAGCTTTTTACCACCCTGATCAAAGTACCGCAATTGCATGATAAAGACAATACTGATAGATGACGAACCGCTGGCGCGCGAGCTGGTGAAAGAATACCTGCAGGCTTACCCGCAGATAGACGTGGTGGCGGAATGCAACGACGGGTTTGAAGGATTGAAAGCCATCCAGCAGCACCAGCCCGACCTGATCTTTCTCGACATCCAGATGCCGAAGATCAACGGCTTTGAAATGCTGGAGCTGGTGGATAAGATACCCTGCGTGATTTTCACCACCGCGTTTGAGGAATATGCACTGCGCGCCTTCGAGGTGAACGCGGTGGATTACCTGCTGAAACCTTTCTCGAAAGAACGTTTTGACAAGGCGCTGCAGAAGATGCTGGAACGGAAGACCGAGATCACCGCGGACTTTTTGGAGAACGCGGCGAAGGAAGTGCCGATGCAGCACAACCGCGTAGTAGTGAAGCTCAACGGAAAGATCAGGATCATACCCGTGCAGGAGATCCATTATTTCGAAGCGTCCGACGATTATGTGAAGATCGTAACCGCGGACGGCAGCTTCCTGAAAAATAAAACGATGGCATTTTTTGAAAAGATGCTCGACCCGCAGCAGTTCATCCGCGTGCACCGCTCGTACATCCTGAACGTGGCCGAGATCACAAGAATAGACCCTTACGAAAAAGAAACTTACCTGGCTATATTGCGCGACGGCAGCAAGGTGCTGGTCAGCAAAACCGGTTACCCGAAGCTGAAGGAGGTATTGGGGTTATAAAGCGCGGAAGAGTTTTTCCAGCTTTTCTTTCTTCAGTATCTTCTGCCCCTGCTCTCCCGAAGCGATCAGCCGCTCCCCGCAGCGCGCTTCGTACGAGCAGATGATCTCATTGCCCCGGAGGGCCGTTACCCTGGCGGTGAACGATACCACCGCCCCCTCCGGGGCAGGGCTTACATGCCGCACGCTTACCATTGTGCCGATGCCTTCCTCGTCTTCCTCTTTCATTTCCAACACGAACAAACGGCAGCACCATTCCGCATCGCGGGCCAGCGCAAAAGTGGCGTACACGGGGTGAACAGGCCCGCTGTCGAACATGGCGCAGTCCGCTTTTGCGACCTGCCGCTCGAATGTTTTGATGTCGCCGGGTTTGAATATTTGTCGCATTGCATCGGTTTTTGTGGTTAGCCTGCCTTTGGCGGGCACTGCGCCGTTTATGACGAATTGCGCGTGTGCTGCTCGTAGTTTCCGGCAGCATCGGCGCCAGTGAATGTTACTGCATTACGGTAGCGGGATGGGCACATGTGCCTTGTGCAGCTTTTTATTTTCCCTACTGCACCACCAGCACCGGTATATGCACATAATGCCGCACATAGTTCACCGTTTCCCCATAGATCCAATCCTTGATGCCGGTGTGCCCGTGCCCGCCGAGTATCAGCAGGTCCGCCTGTTCCGCCTTCACGATCCGCACGATCTCTTTTGCGCGGTGGCGGTAGCCCAGCACGCCTTTGGCCTTGATGTTCCGGCCGGCGAGCAGGGCGAGATAAGTATCCAGCTGCTCCTGGTCTTTTCGTGTTTCAAAATCGTCCGCTTCTTTGCCGAAGTACCGCGCGGAGGCGCTTTCGACGATATGAATGAGAACGTATTCCGTATCCGGCCGTCCCTGCGCGAGCGCGTTGGCGATGATCTTTTCATCGTGCTGCGAAAAATCGAGGGCCATGGCAATGCGTTTGTAAGCGGGCGCTTCGAGGCTGCCGAGCGTGACCTTCGTAGGGTGCATGCGCGCGGAACGTTCCATGCGGTAACGCGTGAGCCAGGGATAGATCACCGTGATCACCAGCAATAACAGGAAACCGGCGCCGATCAGTATGATCAGCACGTTCGCCCAGGGATGCGTGCCGCCGCTCATAAATTCGTCCGCCTGCGACCAAACCATTTTGATGTTGAGATATACAAGTACGGAAGATATGAGCCAGGCCGCCGTTTTCACCAGCGGCTTGATGGCGAAGGCGCCCATGGTATGTTTGTCGCTCACAAAATGTATCAGCGGTATCACCGCAAAACCCAGCTGCAGGCTCAGCAGCACCTGGCTGAACACGAGCAGCTGCCCGATCTTTTCCTCGCCCGATACCCAGATCACGATCAGCGCGGGGATGATGGCTACCAGCCGCGTAAGCAGCCTGCGCAGCCAGGGATTGATGCGCAGCCGCAGGTAACCTTCCATCACGATCTGTCCCGCCAGCGTGCCCGTTACGGTAGAGCTCTGCCCCGCGGCGATCAGCGCCACGGCAAACAGTATGGGCGCCAAACGTGTTCCCAGCAAAGGTTCCAGCATACGGTGCGCTTCGTGCAGGTCGGCAATTTCGGTATGACCGGCTTTATAAAAAACGGTCGCCGCCAGTATCAGGATGGCTGCATTCACGAAGAACGCGAGGTTCAGTGCAATGGTCGTGTCGAGGAAATTGATCTTCAGCGCATGCCGGATGCCTTCGTCCGTTTTTTTGATCTTGCGCGTTTGCACCAGCGCGGAATGGAGGTAGAGATTATGCGGCATTACGGTGGCGCCGATAATGCCGATGGCGATGTACAGCGCCGTATCGTCGGGCAGCGAAGGCACGAAGCCGGTGACCACTTCGCCCATGGGCGGCTTGGCCAGCAACAGCTCCACGAGGAAGGAGGTGCCCACGATAGCTACCAGCGCGATGATGAACGCTTCCATTTTGCGGATGCCGTAACGTTGCAGCAGCAGTAGCAGGAAAGTGTCCAGCACGGTGAGGCCCACGCCCCACATGAGCGGCAGCCCCGTGAGCAGCTGTATGCCGATAGCCATGCCCAGCACTTCCGCCAGGTCGGTAGCCGCTATCGCG
>JBQCFV010000033.1:0-13885 GCA_051958695.1 Chitinophaga sp.
AATCGTCATTGTTGAAAAGTGAATCCAGGCAAAAAACAGCGTGAGGTTTGTGTTTTAGTACTTCGGCCTGTATTGCCTCGTTAAACGACTCGAGACAGAATGCAACTTTATTGTGGTTGGTCAGGTATATGTTACCGGCCCCGTTTACTTTAATGGTATCGACTTTCTCAGTCAGCGGCACCCCGCTTTTTATCAGTAACTCCCAAAGTATATTTATTGTTGCTGAATTTTCTTTTTTGGGCTTTGTAAACAGGTTCATTTGAGTAATAAGATCAGCTTCATTTTCTATAAAATCACCCCTCCATATTTTGAAATTTGAGTTAGCCAGTGAATAGCACCTTACGCCAATTGGAGCGGCGCTATCGGGGTTTAGCTTGTTTGAGTTCCCGGTATTGGCCTTTTCTATCGCTGCCTTAATACGGGCAATCGTTAGATCAGAAATTGTCCGGTATCCCTTCTTGTACATTTCAGAATTTTCATCAAGCTGCTCGGGAAGCTGAATGCAAATGAATTTTCTGTTGCCTGCATCCTGTTTGTTTGCTTCAAGAACAGCATGTGCTGTGGTGCCGGAACCTGCAAAAAAATCAAGTATCAGATCGTTGTTTTGAGGTTTGGTCAAGGCCTGAATCAGAGATCTGGTAAATTCGACCGGTTTAGGGTTTTCGAACTCGAGCTCCAGTTTTCTCAGCAAATCATCATCACTGCCGCCATAGAACAAAATGGAAGGCAGGTTTTCGTACATGTTTTCTTTGAGAAGGTACTTTCTTTGCGGTTGTACGCTTTCATCAGTGCCAAAAATGATCTCACCCTTGCCCAGGAGATCTTTGACGGTAGCCGTAGGGAACCGCCAACCCCGTTGAGGCACCGGGCAGGGCATATTTGTCACGGGATGTATCAGCGGAACAAAATAATCATCGGGCGCTTTCTTTTTATTTGGCCACGCCATGGAAACCAGCCTGTAAACATTGCCCTCGGGATCAATTTTGTTGTAGGCCAGTTCGCCTCCCGTAAGGTCCTGCTTTTTTAGCCAGGCATTAAATTGAAGATTGATTTCGTCCAGCGTGTATTTCCGTTTGGACTTTGTTAATATATCGTCCGGCAAGCGGTATTCCTTATGAAGCTTTTTTAATTCAGCCGGTATCTCTTCCGTACCCAGCAGCTTGAAAAATTCAGCCGCTTTTTTCAGTATTTTTTCCGCGTTTTTTTTCTTCCTCACCAGGTCGATCCCGGCTAAAAACTTTTCTTTGTTTTTTGCATACGCCAATATTGACTCGTGCTGATATGCAATTCCGCTGGCGTCGCCCTTGGGATTGCCTTTATCCCATACGATATTTCCGATCAGGTTTTCTTCCCCAAAAATTTCATTAAGTAACAATGTTAAGTTGGCCTGTTCATGTTCATCGATATGAATGACAATAGCGCCATCCTCTTTAAGGAGGTTCCTTGCGAGGAATAACCTGGGCAGCATCATAGAGAGCCAGTTGGAATGAAACTGGCCATTCTCCCTGCGATTTGGCCTGAAAAGACCTTCTTTCGTCATATAACCCTCATCATCTTTTTCCCCGAGACGTTTTAAGTACTCCTCTTTCGTTTCAGAAAATTTGTCCGGGTATATGAAGCTGTCCGATCCTGTATTGTAAGGCGGGTCAATTGAAATAAACTTCACTTTGCCATAGTATGACTTTTGAAGGATTTTCATTACCGCCAGGTTTTCGCCTTCAATCAGGATGTTACCTGCATCATCCCAATTAACGGAATTTGGAAGGTTGGGTATCAATGTTTCTGTTGTGGGTGTTTGAAGGATTTTGTATGCCTCAGACTTGCCAACCCAGGAAAGCTGGTACCTTTCAGCGTCTGTATTGACTGCTTCGCCTAAAAGGTGTTTAAGCTGCTCTACATTCATTTTATTCTCGGTGAAAGCAGCGGGAATAATTTCTTTCAGCTTTTGAACTAAATCCCGGGTAATGTCTAAAGATGTTCCATCCACGATCGACGCGTTTTTCTATTTGTTTTAATGCCTGGCAAGCCTGCAAGCATCAGGGGACCTTCCGGAATTTTGACCTGGCGCCAGAAGTCAAATCTAATAATAAAAAATAAGTTGGCATTCATCATATCCCCGGCACCGCATTTTACAGATCCCCCATCTCCAGCCCCTCCTCCACCAATGCCCGCGCCCTTTCCCGCAGATCCTCATTCCCCTTGTCGCAAGTCTTCAGCACCGCCCTGTACTCCATCAGGAACACCCTCGCAAAATCCGGGTCGTGCTCCACCACGTCTTTCGCATTATCGAGAATATCCGCGTATTTGATGGTTTGGGATTCGGGGGAAGTGTGCGCCAGCCGCTCGATCTCACGCGATTTCCGGGCGCGCCGGTTCAGCTTGGGGTACGCGGATTTGGTGAATACGTCCGTGAGCTCTATCACATAGCTCAGCGTGCGGTTGGCTGTATCGGGGGACATAAGGGATTGAAGGAATTGGAGCACTTCGCCGGCGGAAACGTTCGTGTCTTCCACCACGTCATGCAATAGCGCGGCGGCGAGCATGGCAGTGTCGCTGGTGTATTCGCGCACGGTTTCCATTACGCGTACGGGGTGTACGATGTACCTGTCCGGGGAATATTTGCGGGTTTGATCGCCATGCGCTTTGTCCGCAAAATCGCGGACGGCCTGTAATACGTTATCCATTTTTTGCGCTGTATTTTGAGATCACTTTTTGCAATGCGATGCCTTTGCCCAGCACCGGTTTGAAGATGTCGCCGAGGCTTTCCGCGCGTTCGGCGGCGTTGAATATGTTGAAGTCTTTCATCTTCAGGCCTTTTTTCACTTCGTCCCATTCCAGCGGCATCGATACGGTGGCGCCGGGTTTGGGGCGCAGGGCGTATGGTGCGGCCAGCGTGGCATGCGGGCGGTTCTGTAAAAAGTCGAGGTACATTTTTCCGCCGCGGTTGCTTACCTGCCGCTCGATGCTGGTGAACCGCGGGATTTCCCGCTGCACGAGGGTTACGATGATGCGGGCAAATTCTTTCGACTGCTCGTAGGTGTACCGCGCGCCAAGCGGGATGTAAATATGCAGGCCGGTAGAGCCGCTCGTTTTGCAGTAACAGGGCACTTCCATATCGTCCAGCACGGCTTTGGTAACCTGCGCGGCCTGTATCACCTGGTCGAACGACTGCCGGGCGGGATCAAGATCGATGATACACCAGGTCGGGTTATCCGGCTTGAGGATGGTGCTGCTCCAGGGGTTCATCTCGATGCAGCCCAGGCCGGCCATATATAACAGGCTCGCTTCGTTCATCGCCACCATGAAATGTTTTTTCACCGGGTCGCCTTCGGCGTGATAGGCGTATTTTTTGATCCAGGCAGGCACTTTGCCGGTTACGTCTTTCTGGTAAAAACTTTCCCCTTCGATGCCGTTCGGGTGACGGTTCAGCGACTGCGGCCTGTTTTTCAGGTAAGGCAATATGAACGGTGCGATGCGGTAATAATAGTTGATGAGGTCGCGTTTGGTGATCTTTTCCTTTGGCCAGTAGAGCTTGCTGAGGTTCGTGAATTTCAGCTGCTCGCCGTTCACTTTCCGCACCTGCGTTTCGTCGGCAGGGTTAAGTAAGGTTTTGCGGGAACCTATTGGGGGTGGCGTAATGCCTGCGGGTGCGGAAACGATCTTTGAAAGCGGAACGGCTTTTTCAAAGCCTACCGACTTCGCATTTTTATCGTTGCGCAGCCCTTCAAAGGAAGGATGCCGCATCACGCCGTCTGGCGTCATTTCTGCGAAGCTCACTTCGGCCACGGTTACCGGTTTCAGCCAGAACGCCTTTGCCTTCGGCGGGTTGGGCCTGAAACGGGAAGGTTTGTTGATGTCCGGTTCCGTACTGAAGGGGCTTTTTTTGACGAGTAAAGGTTTGAACTGCCGCAGCATGTCTTTTTGCTGCTGCTGATTGAAGCCGGTGCCTACCTTGCCGGTATATTCCAGCTTGCCTTTATCATACACGCCTACCAGCAGCGCGCTGAACGGTTTGGTGGAATCCTCGTTCTTCGTATAACCGCCGATCACGACTTCCTGCCGCTGCTGCGACTTGATCTTGAGCCATTCTTTCGAGCGTTCACCGCTATGGTACAGGCTGTCCGCCTTTTTTGCCATGATCCCTTCCAGCCCCATTTCCCGCGCCACGCGCAACATTTCCTCGCCCGAGGTTTCGAAGTCGTGGCTCAGGCGGATGGGGCCGCTTGATGGGATGAGCTTTTTCAATTGCTCGCGCCGCGCGCTCAGCGGAAGACCGGTAAGGTCTTTCCCCGCATACCATAACAGGTCGAACACAAAATAAAGCAACTCGCCGTCCGCTTCGCTACGCCATTGCTGCAGCGCGGAAAAATCTGCCGTGCCCTGTTCGTTCACCACCACGATCTCGCCGTCCACAACGGCTTGCAGGCCCCATTTTTCCAGCGCGGCGTAAATGGGATAAAATTTTTCGTTGAAGGATTTATTGTTGCGCGAACGAAGCTCCACCGCGCCTTTTTGCATGAAAGCAATGGCACGGTAACCGTCCCACTTGATCTCGTACAGCCAGCCTTCCCGGTCAAAGGGCCGGTCGGTGAGCGTGGCCAGCATAGGCTGGATGTTGGCAGGGAACGGCGCTGCCGGCGCTTTACCGGCGGCAGTGGTAAGTTTCGTTGTAACGCGTGTTTTCGTCTTCGTTACGGGCATCTTTACATTCCGGGTTTTAGTACAACTTTAACGCAGTCGTCTTCTTTTTTGTTGAATATCTGGTATTCGTGCGCCGCTTCGCTGAGCGGTAATGTATGACTGATAATATCGTCCAGCACTACTTTTCCATTGGCGATCAGCGCTATCAGGTGATCGATGTAACGGTGCACCGGCGCCTGGCCCTGGCGGATGGTAATGCCTTTGTCGAACATACGGTGAACGGGGAAGTTATCGTACGGACTGGCGTACACGCCCACAATGGTAACGGTCCCGTTGCGCCGCACCGCCCTGAAACAGTCTTCCAGCACTTTCATGGAACCCTTTTCAAAATTCACTACGGCTTTCACCCTGTCCAGCACGTCCCTTTCGGGTTCATAACCAACGGCGTCCACACAAATGTCCGCGCCCCGGCCTTCGGTAATGCTGCGGAGGTATTCCACGGGGTCTACTTCGTGCGGGTTCACGGTTTCCACGTTGTTCACCAGCCGTGCGCGTTCCAGCCGGTAGTTGAGCGGGTCGATAGCGATCACGCGGCCGGCGCCGTGCAGCCATGCGGCTTTCTGCGCCATCAGGCCCACCGGGCCGGAGCCGAATATCGCTACTACTTCGCCTCCTTTCATCTGCGCCCAGTCGATGGCGCTCCAGCCGGTAGGGAAAATGTCCGTGAGGAAAAGCACCTGTTCGTCGGTCATGTTGTCCGGCACCACGCGCGGCCCGAAATCCGCATAAGGCACGCGCACATATTCCGCCTGCCCGCCGGCGTAGCCGCCGTACAGATCGGTGTATCCAAACAGGCCGCCTCCTTTTTCCTTTAGCAGATCGCCGTTGGGGCCATATTTTTCGGGATTGGAATTTTCACAAGCCGGGCTCGCGCCGTGCGTGCAGAAAAAACAATGCCCGCAGGCCACCGGGAAAGGCACCACCACGCGGTCGCCCGTCTTCAGCTTTGAAACGCCGTTGCCGGCTTCTACCACCGTGCCCATAAATTCATGACCCATGATCATATTGCCAAACTGCGGCACGGAGCCGTGGAGAATGTGCAGGTCGGAGCCGCAAATGGCCGTGGACGATACCTTAAGGATCACGTCCCTGGGGTCTTCAATACGCGGATCATCTACCGTGTCTACCTGGATATTGCCCGGCATGTGAAATACTGCTGCTTTCATATCTTTTATTTTTGTGAATGTTCCGCTTCCTTGCCTTTGCCTGCGGTTTCAAGACCCTTCAGTGTTTTTATGTTCGTGAATGTTCCGCTTCCTTGCCTCTGCCTGCAGTTTCAAAATCTTCAGCGCTTTATGTTCATGAAGGTTCCGCTTCCTTCAACGCCCATATTTCAAGCCCGTTCAACACTCTATTTTTGTGAATGTTCCGCCTCCTTCCCCACGCCCACCGTTTCAAGACCTTCGGAAGCAGGCCCGTTCAGCACATGGCCGTCCGCATCGTAACGCGCACCGTGGCAGGGGCAGTCCCATGACAGCTCCGCGTTGTTCCATTTCACCTCGCACTGCAAATGCGTGCACACCGGGCTGATGGTGTGGATGGCGCCTTTCGCGTCTTTGTATATCGCGATCTTGTCGCCTTCGTACGTCACTACTTTTCCTTCGCCGGGCGCCATGTCCGCCAGCTGGGCCAGCTCTTCGTGCGGCAGCAGCTTGTTGACGAACTGTTTCACTACATCCGCATTATGACCGATAAAACTTTTAAACCCGGCCACGGGTTTCAGCCGGTTGGGGTCGAACAGTTTTTCAAATTGCGCGGTGCCTCTCGTGATAAGGTCGCGCAGCAGGATGGCCGCCACGCTGCTGTAGATCATGCCGTTGCCGCCAAAGCCGGTGGCGGTGTAGATATGGTCCTGCGCGCCGGGCAATTGCCCGATGTACGGCAGGCCGTCCGCCGGTTCGAAGTATTGCGACGACCATTGATAGCTGATATCCGCGATGTCGAAATATTTGCGGAGATGGCTTTCCAGCTGCAGGAAATGCGAGGAGGCGTTATCCGTTTCGCCGGTCTTGTGGTCTTTGCCGCCCGCAATAAGATAAGGCTCCCCGTCCACCACCTGCGTGCGGTAATAATGATAAGGGTCTGCCATATCATAGCTCAGGTCCGCCGGGTAAGCGCCGTTCTTGAGACGTACCGCCATGGCGTAGCTGCGGTAAGGAACGCACCGCAGATGCAGCAGGTTTACGCCGGGAGGGATATGTGTTGCATAAATAAGATCTTTTGCGGCGAAGCGGCCCTGTTCCGTTTCAACGGTCACGCCGTCCGCGCTGCTTTCCACGCCGGTTACGCGGGTATGTTGGAGGATGGCGCCGCCCAGCGATTCGAATGCGCGCGCAAGTGCGAACACATAACGGACGGGATGGAACTGCGCCTGACCGCTGACGCGCATGGCGGTGGTGAAAGAAATGGGAACGGGAATGTCGTCCGTATACGCGGCTTCGATGCCGGTTAAAACGGTGGCGGTTAACAGCTGTTCGAGCGACTTGTCCTGCTCGCCATTCTGGGCAAACAAATACGCATTTGCTTCGGAAAATCCACAATCGATATGGAATCGCGAAACGTTGCTGCGTATCAGCAGTAAGGCTTCCTGCACGGCTTGCGCCACATCTTTCGCGGCGTCTTTCCCGAAGTTCTTTTCGATGGTGAGATACGGCGTGTCAAGCAAAGTGTTGATATGCGCGGTGGTGCCACCGGTAGTGCCGAAGCAAAGCTCGCGCGCTTCCAGCACGAGGCAGCGCTTGCCGCGCTCGGCCAGCAGCAGGGCGGTGCTGATGCCCGTAATACCGCCTCCCGCAATGATCACGTCGTAGTCCTGGATGTCGCCGGGGGGCGCAGGCTGGTAGGGGCCTTCGCCGATCTGCCAGAGGCTGATGCACCGGCCGTCTCGTTGAAGCATAATCTTGCGTTTTGGTTCACTTATCTTACCCAAAGCATATGCCCAAAGCCGCCTCTCCATAAATAATCCGGCAATACGCTGCGATCATGCCGCACTATCCCATCTTTCCTTATCTTTGCCGCAACCCTCCGTTAACCATCTGTATCCAAATTAAAACCGGCACCTGCATGTCTATCAACCGTAGTTACCCGTCTGGCGGCCGCATGCCGCAAGAATCAATTATTTTATCAAATAATGGATCGGACTGTTCGTCAACCCTGTTGGCAATCGCGTATGTAAAGCGTAACTTTACGATACCCCAAAAATTCCGGTTCACCCCTTAATCCCGTTTTCGATGCAACACCTCATCAGGCCGTATCTCGTCAGTTATTCATTGCTCTGTAATCATGAGTACATCCGCCAGGCGCAGGATGCTTTGATCCCGCTTTCCCAGGAGCTGCTTTTTGCCGCGCGTACCGGCAACCCTGTCACCGCCCAGCTGCAGGCGCTGGCCACCGTCGGCCGGCAGGAGCTGCTGCAGCAGCTGAGCACGGACCGTCTGAAAATGACCTTCTGGATCAATGTGTACAATGCCGCCGCGCAGATCGCGCTGGCGCATAACAGTGCTCTGTTCAGCGACAGGGCTGCGTTTTTTGGCAATGCCGTCATCACGGTGGCGGGCCAGCCGCTTTGCCTCGACGATATCGAGCACGGCATCCTGCGGCGTTCGGCGTTTACGCTGCGTAGCGGCAGGCTGCTGCCCCGTTCGTTCGAAAAAATGTGCAGGGTGGAAAAGCTCGATCCGCGGGTGCATTTTGCGCTGAACTACGGCGCGCGCAGCTGCCCGGTCATCGGGTATTACGACGATGCCCGCATCGACGCGCAGCTGGACCTCGCCATGAAATGCCATCTCGAGGAGGCGGCGCAGCAAACGCCCGGCGCCATTTTCCTGCCGGCGTTCATGAACTGGTACCGCGCGGATTTCGGCGGTAAAAAAGGCATGCGCAGCATCCTGCAGAAGCTGGGCCTGCCGGGGCTTTGCGACATCCGCTTCCGGCGGTTCGACTGGAGCCTGTTCCCGCAGAACTACCGGGAATAGGTTTTAGCATAATTTTGGCCCGCCGGGCTTGTTTTCAGCAAAACAATGAACGATATTACAGCCCATCTTCATTCGACCTGTTTAATGGCGAGCGATGTTCGCCGTTAAAAACGGGCGGTTAAAAAATGTTGCCGTTTTGTTGTACGCATTGCTGAAAATCTGGGCCCGGCTTGCTTTGTGGCTCTACTGCGGGAAAATTACCTTTCGTTACGCCGGTGGCAATGCGCCATGCATCCTGGCCTGCACGCATCCCAATTCTTTTCTGGACGCTATCGTGATGGGCGCGTACATGCCGCGCAGCCTGCACTTCCTCGCCCGTGGCGACGCCTTCCGCAAACCGCGCGTGGCCTCGCTGCTGAAGGCGATGCATATGATCCCTATCTTCAGGCTGAGCGAAGGAAAAGAAAACCTGCAGCGCAACGAAGAAACGTTCCGGCTTTCGCTGGACGTACTGCGGCGGAACGGCTGCATCCTCATTTTCCCCGAAGGCATCTGCATCAATGAAAATAAAGTGCGGCCGCTTAAAAAAGGCACCGCGAGGCTGAGCTTCAGCGCCTGGGAAGACGCGGGGCTCGAAGATCTCATGATCCAGCCCGTATCCATTAACTACAGCTCGTTCACGGCCGTGCCGAAACATATCGAAGTAGTGTTCGGCGAGCAGATCAAAAAAGGGGATGCGGGTCATGTGAAGGAGCTGAACGACCTGCTGCATAGCCGCCTGGCTGCGGGCATGCACAAGCCCGCTTCGCGCAAAGGGTATTCCATATTGCTGGCGCTTCCCGCGCTGCTGGGGTATATCACGCAGCGGTGGTTTTATGTGATGTGGAGGAATTTTGCAAGGAAAAAAACAAGGAACACGGTGTTCTACGACTCCGTGGTGTTTTGCCTGCTGATGCTGACCTATCCCATTCTCGTACTGGCGGTCACGTTATTGCTGGTATGGTTAGCAGGCCCATGGGGCTGGCTGGCGTTGCCGCTTTTGCCGTTCACCGCATGGGCCTGGAAAGAGTATCGTTTATTTCACACGGCTGAGTGACAGCATGCGGATCATCCAGTCCGGCAGCGGTTTCTCCAGCGAACGTTTTTTCAGGTTCAGGTAAAGGCCCCATTTCTTGAACAGCGGCACTTTATGCGTTTCCACCAGCTCTATCAGCGTACCGTCCGGGTCTTCTATATAACCGAAGCGGCCCGCCGCGCTTTCCATCGCGAAAGAATCCTCGCTGTCGATGGAGAATTTGTAACCATGCGCCAGCGCATGCTCTTTCAGCGCGCACATGTTGATCACGTCAAAACAAAGATGGATGAAGCCGCAGTCGCCCCAGAAGCGGTTGTCGTAGATCTTCACCGGCTGCCTGTCCAGCGCCTGCACCAGCTCTATTTCAGCGGAGCCCAGCAGCTTGTTGAACGCGCCGATGCCGCCGGGATGCTTGCGCAGCAATACTTTGCGGTAAGACGGCGTGGTTTCGTCGTAGATCATGTCGCGGATGCCGAGAATGTCGCGGTAGAATTTCACCGCTTTGTCCATATCCCGCACGCCGATCACTGCGCCGGACACGCCGCCGCATACGCCGCTGTTATTATGGAACCAGTGGTGGCCGGGCACAAATTCGAAGTGGTTGTTGTTGGCGTCTGTTACGAGGAAGCGCATATGGCCTTCCGCGTCTTTATACGGCTCGCCTACCTGCAAACCCTCGTATTGCAGCAGGTGCTTGCGCGCGGCGGAAAGGTCGCGGCATTTGATCTTGGCCGCATAAATGCCAAGGTCGCCGTATTGCGGTTTCTGCAAAGGCTCGGCGGGCTGCCTGTCCTGGAACTGCCAGATCTCGAAGCCGCCGCCGCCCTGCATATTCAGGGAAAGCACTGCCCTGCGGCGGTATACGGTGCCCCCGGTGTAAGGCGTCATGAGGGCGGCCTCGGATGTATCGTCGAAGATGAGTACGTTCATACCGAAGTGGTCCTTATACCCTAACATGGATTCGCGCACGTTCTTCACGCCGATCCCGATTTGCTGTATTCCTGTAATGTATGCCATAGTAAAAGGATTATGCATGTTTCAAACCCGCTTTCCGGGCAATGGTGTAATAAAGGGGGCTGATGTTTTTCCGCAACCACCAGAGCACTCTTTCGCTCCGCGCGATGATCACGTGTTTTTCTTTTCTTCTCATCGCCTTCAGTATCCTCGCGGCGCAGTCCGCCACGGGGATGCCGTTCGCCTGTCCCTCGTCCATCTGGTTATGCGCCGCGCCGTTCGCCGTAACGGCGCTGAATGAAATGGGCGTGTTCACCCTTCCCGGACTTACGATGGTAATATCAAAGCCGGGGATGGTGTGCTCCACCTGCAATGTTTCGAAATAGCCTTTCAGCGCGTGTTTGGAGGCGACGTAAGTGGTCCGTAGCGGGAAGCCCAGGAGGCCGGCCATGCTGCTGATCACCACTACCTGCCCGCTTTTGCGCTCCCTGAAATGCGGCAGCAGCTGGCGGGTGAGCGTTACCGGCGCGAAAAAATTGATCTCCATCAGCCTGCGCTCCACTTCTGGCATCGTGTCTTCCGCCAGGGCCCGCTGGGAAATTCCCGCGCTGTTAACCAGGACGTCCACCTGCCCGAACGCTTCCAGCGCGGCGGCGGCCAGCCCGGGCGTCGCATCTTTTTCCAGGTCGGCCGGCAATAGCTTGCACGGCGTTTCGCATTGCCGCTGTACAGCCTCGAGCGCCGCGGCGTTCCTCCCGGTGAGTATCAGCCGGGCCCCTTCGCGGGAAAGCTGCTTTGCCAGCTCGGCGCCAAGCCCTGAAGAGGCGCCCGTGATCCACACCACTTTGTCTGAAAAATAACCCATCATCGTTTTCTTTGCGTTTCGCCCCGCCGCATCATATGCGTGCAAGCCTTTAACGAAACCCGGTCTGGCAAATTGTACCGTCCGGGTCCCGGATTGCAGCATCTGGATGCGGCTGCCGTGCTAAACGCAGGCATTAAATAGTATGTTTCGCAGGGTGCAGCGTGGCGCTTGTTCGTTTTAGTTCGCGTTGTTCCTGGCGTTGGTATAGTTTTATGAGCGCCGGCATCCCTGCAAGCTGGTCGGTAAGTCCAGGTTATGCGTAGTTCACACTCCCCCTCTCAGTCGAACAGTTGTAGTCGATACAGGCTGAAGATAAGCAATTTTAAAAATCTTTTAATACCTTGATCGCATGAAAAGAATATTGTATTTCATGACGGCCTTTCTGCTTTACGGGGTAACCGCCCCGGCGCAGATCAGCCCGGCCGCCATGCAGCAATGGAAAGACCGGAAATATTCGATGTTCATCCACTTCGGCGTGTATTCCAAACTGGGCGGGGTTTGGGAAGGAAAACCCGTGAGCCGCGGTCTCAGCGAGCAGATCAGGGCGCATGCCGCCGGTCTTTACAGCGATACCTACGAGCAGGTAGCCGCCACTTTCGACCCCCAAAACTGGAACGCGGACAGCATCGCCCTGCTGGCAAAGAACGCCGGCATGGGCTCCATCGTGATCACCTCCAAGCACCACGACGGCTTCGCCCTCTGGGATTGCGCCTATACTACCTTCGACATCATGGACGCTTCCCCTTATAAAAGGGACATCCTGAAAGAACTGTCTGAAGCATGCAAACGCCACGGCATTGCGTTTGGCCTGTACTTTTCGCTGATAGACTGGCATTTTCCCGCGGCCATGCCTATCTCCGGGCATAATTCCGATTCCATCCCGCCTGATCATCATACTTATAATATGCACCAGGTGAGCGAGCTGCTCAGCAAATACGGCCCCGTGTCCGAGCTCTGGTTCGATATGGGCAGCATGAGCTTCGACCAAAGCCGGGAAATGCGCGGGCTGGTGCACCGGCTTCAGCCAAATTGCCTGATCGGCAGCCGCATCGGCAACAATATGGGCGACTTCACCGTAATGGGCGACAACCAGGAACCGGATTATATTATCGGCGTGCCCTGGCAAAGCCCCGCATCGTTCTTCCACGAAACCTGGGGCTACCGCTCCTGGCAGGAAAGGGGAGATATAAGGAAAAAAGAAAGGGAAAAGCTCACCAGCCTCGTGCGCGTAGCTTCCCGCGGCGGCAACTTTTTGCTGAACATCGGCCCGGAAGGCGACGGCAGCGTAGTGCCCTTCGAACGCGACGCGCTGCTGGCCATCGGCGGCTGGCTCAAAAAGAATGGCGAAGCCATCTACGGCACGCAACCCGATCCTTTCCACGTGCCCTTTGCATGGGGCAGCATCACCAGCCGGGAAAACAAGCTGTACCTGCACGTGATGAACACGCCGGAAAACAATACCATCCTGCTGCCCGGCCTGAAAGGCAAAGTGGCGAAAGCCTACCTGCTGGAAGACAAAACCCCGCTGAAAACCACCGCCAGCGCTGCGGGCCTTACCGTACAAGTGCCCGCCGGGCTGGACGTAAGCCAGTGGTTCAAGGTGATCGTGCTGGAAATGCCCGGCGGATACAGCGTTCCGCCCGTGAACATCCGGCCGCTGGCGAAATCGGTCAAACTCGAAAACGACAACGCCTTCAAATATTTCAGCAACGCCACGATCGATTACAACACGAGCTTCACCAGCACCATCAAAAACGCCTGGACGCTGCAACCCGCTGCCAACGGTACTTTTAAGCCGGTGATCCATTATACGGACGAAGAAAAGAACCGGAAGATCAAATTGCAGCTGGGCGAAAACGTCAGCACCATAACGCTGGACGGCGGCGAAGAACGCAAGCTGGATAACGATCCCGCACATACGAAATTCAGCGGCCTTTACCTGCTCGGCCCGCTGTACTCCGGTGTGGGCGGCACGCATGGCGATCTTCACAACGTAGACCTTACAAAACCCTGGCCACGCAACAACGGCAAAACCTGGACGGAACACCCGGAATACCGCAACGGTACGCAATATTCGCTGCCCGCCGGTCAGATGACCGCTTATTATGTTTTGCAGGAAATTACTTCCCCGCGGGCGCAGCAGCTATTGGTAAAAGTGACCAGCGGCGATGCCGTGACAGTGTTCCTCAACGGCAAAAGCCTCTTCATCCAGAACAATCCCTATAAAAAGGACAGCATCGTACATTCCGTGCTGCTGCCGCTTTCCGAAGGGAAAAACCAGCTGGTGGTGAAGCTGTTCAACCACTTCAAAAGATCGCTTCCTTTTAACATCGATTATAACGTGCCGCAGGTATATTATACTAAAACGCTGCCGCC
>JBQCFV010000034.1:0-6265 GCA_051958695.1 Chitinophaga sp.
CTGCCCGCCCACTTCATACAGCGCGTGCGTGATCTGCCCGAGGCTGCAATACTTCACCGTCTCCATCAGCTCCCCGAACCGGTTGCCGTTCTGCACGGCCACGTTCTGCAGGGCTTTCAGCTTCTCCGCGCAAAGGTCTGCATGCCTTTCCTGGAATGCCTGCAGCGCATTGATCTGGAACTCCTTTTCCTCTTTGGTGGAACGGATCACTTCCGCCGGTATCACCGTGGGGGAGCCGTTTTTGTTGAGGAAAGTGTTCACGCCGATGATGGGAAATTCGCCGGAATGTTTTAGCGATTCGTAATACAGGCTTTCTTCCTGGATCTTGTTGCGCTGGTACATCCGCTCCATGGCGCCGAGCACGCCGCCGCGTTCGGTGATGCGGTTGAACTCCATGAGCACGGCCTCTTCCACCAGGTCGGTCAGCTCGTCGATAAAGAAGCTGCCCTGCGTGGGGTTTTCGTTCTTCGCGGTGCCCAGCTCGCGGTTGATAATGAGCTGTATGGCCATTGCGCGGCGCACGCTTTCTTCGGTGGGTGGGGTGATGGCCTCGTCGTATGCGTTGGTGTGAAGGGAATTGCAGTTGTCGTAAATGGCGTAAAGCGCCTGCAGCGTGGTGCGGATGTCGTTGAAGTCGATCTCCTGCGCATGCAGGCTGCGGCCTGACGTCTGGATATGGTACTTCAGCTTCTGCGAGCGTTCGTTGCCTTTGTATGTGTTTTTGATGGCCTTTGCCCAGATGATCCTCGCCACGCGGCCGATCACGGCGTATTCGGGGTCCATGCCGTTGCTGAAGAAGAACGACAGGTTGGGCGCGAAATCGTCGATATGCATGCCGCGGCTCAGGTAATATTCCACGTAAGTGAAACCGTTGGCGAGCGTAAAGGCCAGCTGGGTGATGGGATTGGCGCCTGCTTCGGCGATGTGATACCCTGAAATGCTGACGGAATAAAAGTTGCGTACTTTTTTGTTGATAAAATATTCCTGCACGTCGCCCATCAGTTTCAATGCAAATTCGGTGGAGAAGATGCAGGTATTTTGCGCCTGGTCTTCTTTCAGGATGTCTGCCTGCACGGTGCCGCGTACGGTGCCGAGCGCATGCGCTTTTATTTTTTCATACACTTCGGGTTCCAGCACGTCGCTGCCGGAAATGCCCAGCAGGCGCAGGCCCAGGCCGCTGTTGCCATGCGGCAGATCGCCGTTGTAATGCGGCAGCGGATGGTCTTTGAATTTCTTTTTGATGATAGCGCTTACCTTTTCTTCGAGGCCCTGCTGCGCGATGTATTTCTCGCATTCCTGGTCGATGGCGGCATTCATGAAAAACGCCAGCAAAATGGGCGCGGGCCCGTTGATGGTCATCGATACGGAAGTTTTCGGATCGCAGAGGTCAAAGCCGCTGTAGAGCTTTTTTGCATCGTCTACGGTGGCGATGCTCACGCCGGAGTTGCCGATCTTGCCGTAAATGTCAGGGCGGTAGGCGGGGTCTTCTCCATACAGGGTTACGCTGTCAAAGGCGGTGGACAAACGTTTTGCCGGCTGATCGACGGACACATAGTGAAAACGTTTGTTCGTTCTTTCCGGCCCGCCTTCGCCGGCGAACATGCGCGTAGGGTCTTCGCCTTCGCGTTTGAGCGGGAACACGCCGGCGGCGTAGGGAAATTCGCCGGGCAGGTTTTCCAGCAGCTGCCAGCGCAGGATGTCGCCCCAGTCGTTGTACTGCGGCAGGCTTACTTTGGGTATGCGGGTATGCGAAAGGCTTTCGGAGTACAGCGGCAGTTTGATCGTTTTATCCCTCACCTGGAACGCGTAATGACTGGCTTTGTATTTTTCCAAGAGCGCAGGCCAGCCGGTAACGAGCGCTTTGTTTTCGGGCGTGAGCTGCGATTGCAGGTGCTCGCTGATCTGCTTCAACTCGTCCGCATGTTTGAGACCGGGCACCTGCAGTACACCTTCCACCTGGTACCATTGCGTGGCGATGGCGCATTGTTCGTTTACCCATGCCCGGTAGTCGCCGATGCCGGTAGCGATCTCGGAGAGATAACGCACACGGGCAGGCGGGATGATGAGCGATTTGGTGGAAGTGGCGGTAACGGGCTTGTCCGGCTTGTCTTCCCCGAAATGCACGCCCGTTTTTTCGGCGATGCAGTGCATGAGGCGGCCGAACAATTGGTTCACACCGGGATCGTTGAACTGCGAGGCGATGGTGCCGACCACGGGCAGGTCGTCGTCTTTCGCGTCCCAAAGGCTGTTGTTGCGTTTGTATTGTTTGCGTACATCGTGCAGGGCGTCGAGCGCGCCGGCTTTATCGAATTTATTGATGGCGATCAGGTCGGCATAATCGAGCATGTTGATCTTCTCCAGCTGCGAGGCGGCGCCGTATTCGGGCGTCATGACGTAGAGCGCCACATCGCAGTAATCCACGATGGCGGTGTCGCTCTGGCCGATGGCGGAGGTTTCGAGGATGATGAAGTCGAACTTCGCGGCTTTGCAGATGTCGATGGCTTCCTGTATATGCAGGCTGATGGCTTTGTCGCTTTCGCGGGTTGCGAGCGAGCGCATGTAAGCCCTGGGGTGATGGATGCTGTTCATGCGGATGCGGTCTCCCAGGAGGGCGCCGCCGGTCTTTTTCTTGGAAGGGTCTACGGAGATCACGGCGATCGTGCGGTTGTCGTATTCCCGCAGGAAGCGGCGCACCAGCTCGTCGGTAACGCTGCTTTTGCCCGCGCCGCCGGTGCCGGTGATGCCCAGCACGGGACTTTTACGGGAGGCCAGTATTTTCAGGTCTTCGAGCTGACCGTTCATGGCGAAGTTCTCGGCGTAGGTGATCGCTTTGGCGATCTCCGGCGCATCGTCTTTCGTGAGTTTGGCGGCGTCCAGCTTCCAGCCGCCCTGTTTTACCGTCTCAAAATCGCATTGTTTGATCACGTCCTCGATCATGCCCGCCAGGCCGAATTTGCGGCCGTCGTCCGGCGAATAGATGCGGGTGATGCCGTATGCATGCAGCTCCTCGATCTCTGAAGGAAGGATGGTGCCGCCCCCGCCGCCGAATATGCGGATGTGGCCGCAGCCGCGCTCTTTGAGCAGGTCGTACATGTATTTGAAAAACTCGATGTGGCCGCCCTGGTAGGAAGTGACGGCGATGCCCTGCGCGTCTTCCTGCACGGCGCAGTCCACGATCTCGGCGGCGGAACGGTTATGACCGAGATGGATCACTTCGGCGCCGGTGCTTTGCATAATGCGGCGCATGATGTTGATGGCTGCGTCGTGGCCGTCGAAAAGGGCCGCGGCCGTTACAATGCGTACTTTGTTTTGTGGTGTATAAGACATGTGTTTCTGCTGCTTAATGCCATATTCAGCATATGGCGGACAAGCATGCAAGATACGAAAATAGCGCTGCTGGCGGCTGATGGAAGGATATTTGAATCGGTGCAAGCATTCCTGCAAATCGTTTGAAATTCTTTAAATGCAACCGGTTCTTTATGGATAATTGAAAATAAAAAATGGGAACGGCCCAACAACAGACCGCTCCCATTATCGTTTGGACAAAACAGATTGTCCGGAGTTCATAACGTGGAACCTGATAAAATGCGATGTACAGAAATTATATGCAGCCATTCTCGCAAATGGCGGATATTTGTGTGTTCACGGGTTTTTCTCTCCTAAAATAATGTTGAATGCGCGATTAGATATCTGGTCTCTGGCTACTAAAAATATACCCCTGCAATTGATAGTGTGTATATCATACACAATCTTAATTAATATTTTGTTAAAAAACAAAAAAACCTATCAAAAACCCAGGCTTTTTTTGTGCCGCAGGTTGTATTTGTCCTGGTTGAATTTGTATAAACGCGCCGGGCGGTGCCTTACGTCCTGCTCTTCTTCGTTCAGGTCGATGAGGTAGTCCATCGCGAAAAATTTTTTACGGAAGTTCCGGCGGTCGAGCTTTACATCGAGAATGGCTTCGTAAAGGTTCTGCAGGTCGCGCAGCGAGAATTTTTTGGGCAGCAGGTTGAAGCCTACGGGCTGATCGAGCACTTTATGCTGCAGCCGCTTGTAGCAGGTATCCAGGATGTCCTGGTGGTCAAAGGCCATTTCACGGATATCTTTCACCGCATGCCAGTGCAGCTCGTTGTGATGCGTTTTTAATTCCACGTGCTGGATGTTGACGAGGGAATAGAACGCGATGGTGACCACGCGCCCGGCAGGGTGGCGGTTGAGCCCGCCGAACGCCTGCACCTGTTCCATGAACACGTCCTCCAGGCCGGTGCGTTCGCGCAGTACGCGGTACGCCGCGGTTTCAAGGTCTTCGTCGGGATGCACGATGTCGCCAAGCAATGACCAGTTCCCTTTAAACTCTTTCAGGTCGGATTCAATGAGCAGTACTTTCAGCTCGTTCTCGTCGAAGCCGAAGATCACGCAGTCTACAGAAATAGCCGCTTTGAAATAATCCTTGATCTCGGTGAGGTGGGTGTTGATGTTTTTGGTGTGCATAGTCGCATATCGTGGAATGTCAGGAAAAAGGCCGCTGCCGTCCGCGCTAAAATCCTGCTTTGTAAAGCGCCTGTCCGTAAATATAAGCTGCCAGCACTTTAGTTGCCAAAATTTTCTCCGCCGGAATTTTCATGATGTCCTGGTCGAGCATCACGAAATCGGCTGCCTTACCGGGCTCCAGGCTGCCTTTTTTATTTTCTTCGAACGATGCGCGGGCGGCCCAGATAGTCATGCCTTTCAGCGCTTCTTCGCGGCTGAGGGTGTTTTCAGGCTGAAATCCGCCTTCCGGGTAACCGGCCTGGTCTTTCCTTGCCACGGCGGCATAGAACGTGCGCAGCGGGTCTATATGCTCTACCGGGAAGTCCGTGCCGAGCGGCAGCCAGCCGTTTTGCCGCAGCAGCTGCTGAAAGGCGTATGCATGTCTTACGCGCTGCGGGCCAAGTCGGTCACCCGCCCAATACATGTCCGACGTCGCGTGCGTGGGCTGCACGGAGGGCACAATGTTATTGTCGCTAAAAAAATGAAAGTCGATGGAATCCACTACCTGCGCGTGTTCTATCCGCCAGCGTTTGTCGTTCTTCCCTTTGAGCGCGTCCGCGTAAATTTTCAGGATCACGGCGTTCGCGGAATCGCCGATGGCGTGCGTGCACATCTGGATGTCCGTGTTCGCCAGTTGCGCCGCTTTATCGGCAAAGTGCTTCGCATCGCTTAATAAAAACCCTTTCCATCCGGGCCTGTCGGAATAATCCTGTTTCAGGCAGGCGCCGCGCGAGCCCAATGCCCCGTCCCCATAAAACTTGACGCTGCGCACCAGCAGCCGATCTTTTTCATAGACGCCGTTCTTCAGCAGCCAGCTTATATTTTCATCGTTATCGCTCAGCATTATGTTGAAACGCAGATGCAGTTTCTTTTGCGCCAGCAGCGTATCCAGCAGATGCATTGCATCAAGGTCCAGCCCGCAATCGGTGATGCTTGTAAGGCCCGCGGCCAGGCAGTTACGTTCGGCCGCTTCAAGCGACGCGATGATCTCTTCCACCGGCGGGGCAGGTATTTTGGAGGACACAAGCGCCGCCGCATTGTCTATCAGTATGCCCGTCAGTTTGCCGTTCTTTGTTTCTATCGTGCCGCCGGAAATGGTCTGCCCGGCCTTTACGCCCGCCGCGTCCAGCGCGGCCTGGTTGGCGATGGAAGCATGCCCGTCCACCCGTTCGAGCAATACGGGCGTATGGGGAAATAAACTGTCCAGCGCCGATTTATCCGGGAAGGTTTTGATCTCCCAGTCATTCTGGTCCCAGCCGCGGCCCAGCACCCACGCCGCCGGATGTTTGGCCGCAAAGTCGCGCACGCGCTCCACCGCTTCGTTCCAGCTTTTTGCGCCTACCAGGTCTACCTGCCGCAACGACGCCGCATATCCGAAAAAATGCGCGTGCGCAACGTTGAAGCCCGGGAATACGGCCGCGCCTTTGGCATCCGTTACCGAATCTGCCGCGAACTTTCCCAATACCACGTCGTTGCTGCCCACGGCTATGATCTTCCCGTCTTTCACGGCCATGGCCTCCGCTACCGTATTCAGCGAATCGGCTGTATAGATCACGGCGTGATGAACGATAAGGTCTGCTTTTTCTTTGCGGGAAGCGCAGGCGGAGAGCAGGGCGGCGACAAGGGTAACGTAAACGCGTTTTTTCATAGCAGGAAATTTGTACGTGCGTGGCAACTAAAGATTAAATTTACGCCAGACTTTTGATTTTATCCATACACGATGTATACGAAAGAA
>JBQCFV010000035.1:0-2802 GCA_051958695.1 Chitinophaga sp.
ATGCCCAGCGCTTTCATGACGCGCACGGGAAAAGTGACCTGCTGCATGCTGAGGCCTTCATAATAATGGAAACGGCCCGCCATCGCCACCACGGGCCTGCCGTTGAGCCGCCCGAGGATCAGTCTGCCGGAATGCCCTTCCACCGTGGCCGGCGGAAAATGCGGGATGTCCGCATAAGGGATCTCCGTGGCGCCGGTAATTTCCGCCGCCAGGTTGCCCAGCCCGCTGCCGAGAATGATGCCGGCCACCGGCGCTTCTTTCGCAAAGCGCCTGATATAAGCCGCCGCTTCGTTGATCTGTTCCAGCATAGCCATATTTTGTGCCCGGCAAAGTTAATCCTATAAAGCATATCATCATCTCCCCCCAAAGAAATCCCCTTTCTAAAACATAAAATGCCTAAATTAGCGGCCAAATTTAAATACCGATGAATTTACACTAGTACCAGGCTAAAGAACTGCTGAAAAATTATAACGTACCGGTACAGGAAGGTATCCCCGTAGATACTCCCGAAGCGGCTGCGGAAGCGTATAAGCAACTGAAAGTGCAATTTGGCAACAACTTCGCGGTCGTGAAAGCGCAGATCCACGCCGGTGGCCGTGGTAAAGGCCTCATCAGGGGTACGCAGCAACATGGCGTAGCGGTAGGAAAAAATTCTGAAGACATCAAGACCATCGCAGGCAATATCCTTGGCGGCACCCTCGTGACCGTTCAGACCGGCGAAGCGGGCAAAATGGTGAATAAAGTGCTCGTTGCGCAGGACGTATATTATGACGGTCCCAGCAAACGCGAGGAATTTTATCTCTCCATCCTGCTGGACAGGGCGAGCGGCCAGAATATGATCGTGTATTCCACCGAAGGCGGCATGAGCATCGAAGACGTGGCGCATGATACGCCTGAAAAAATATTCCGCGAACGCGTGCACCCCAACATGCCCCTCCAGGGCTTCCAGGCGCGCAAAATCGCATTTAACCTCGGCCTGAAAGGCGAAGCGTTCAAGAACATGGTGAAATTCGTGACCAACCTGTACAACGCGTACATCGGGCTGGACGCCGCCATGATCGAGATCAACCCGCTGTTCAAAGCGGCGGACGACAAGGTGATCGCCGTAGACTGCAAGCTGAGCCTGGACGATAACGCGCTGCTCCGTCATCCCGACCTGGTAGCGCTGCGCGACGTGACCGAAGAAGATCCCACGGAAGTGGAAGCAGGCAAGCACAACCTGAACTTCGTGAAGCTGGACGGCAACGTTGGCTGCATGGTGAACGGTGCGGGCCTGGCCATGGCCACCATGGACATGATCAAGCTTTCCGGCGGCGAACCCGCTAACTTCCTGGACGTAGGCGGCACCGCCAACGCGCAGACGGTGGAAGCCGGTTTCCGCATCATCCTGAAAGATCCTAAAGTAAAAGCGATCCTGATCAACATCTTCGGCGGCATCGTTCGTTGCGACAGGGTTGCGCAGGGCGTGATCGACGCATACAAATCCATCGGCACCATCAATGTTCCCATCATCGTGCGCCTGCAGGGCACCAACGCTGAAGAAGCAAAAGTGCTCATCGAGCAGAGCGGCCTGAAAGTACAGAGCGCCATCCTGCTCAGCGAAGCGGCCGACCTGGTGAACAAGGCGGTGAGCGCGTAATTGCGGCGCAACGCATAATCAAACAGAAAATTGTATCCATCTATAAATGGCCGGCATTGCAGCCGGCCATTTTTTTGCCTATCTTTGAAATCCATCCTTTATACTTTTTACATGCGTCGGGTTAATGGTAGCACCACTAACACAAAAAATTCATGTTACGCATCCGCCAGTTTTTCCTGATCTGTTCCGGGGCACATCTGCCCATGCTTCGCCGCGCACCGTCCGAGCTGAATAAATACGCGGGCATCGGCGCCACCGTTTTTTTCACGGGTCTTTTTGCCGCTATCTCCGCCGGGTACGCGCTTTGGACCGTGTTCGGCCAGCCCTGGACCGCGCTGCTGTTCGCCGCGGTATGGGGGCTCATGATCTTCAACCTCGACCGTTTCATCGTATCGAGCATGAAAAAACGCGAACGTTTCGGGCAGGAGCTCTGGATGGCAACGCCCCGCATCATTCTCGCCGTGCTCATCGCCATCGTGATCTCCAAGCCGCTGGAACTGAAGATATTCGACACCGAGATACAGGCCGAGCTGATCATCATGGAACAGCAGAAGTTCCGCGAGCAGGAAACCAAAGTTTCAGACCGCTACACCAGCCGCAGCAACGAGCTGAAAACCCGCATCGCCGCAGTACGGCAGGAAATAGCTGTTCAAGCCGCCCGGCGCGATACATTGCTGCTGATCGCCCAGCAGGAAGCGGACGGCACCGGCGGCTCAAGGGTAAAAAATCTCGGCCCCATCTATAAAGCGAAAAAAGCGGACGCAGACAGCGCTTCGGCCGCCCTGGCCGCGCTGGAGCAGCAACAGCAGTCGTTCAACACCCAGCTGGCGAAGGTGGACAGCACCATTACCGCCGACATTAAAGGATTGCAACGCGGCCGGCTCAACGGCATGGCCTCCCGGCTGGAAGCCCTGGGGCGCATTACCGCCGCCAGCCAGCCCATCCGCTGGGCCAACTGGTTCATCATGCTGCTGTTCATCGCCATAGAGACCGCGCCCGTATTCGTAAAGCTCATTTCCCCCCGCGGCCCTTACGACGACCTGCAGGACCAGCACGAATTTGCCTTCGCGATGCACCGCAAGGAAAAAAAGGCCATCCTGCAAATGGAAACGGACGACCGTATCGCGAAAAAGGAAGCGGAGCTGGCCACGCGGAAAAACGCG
>JBQCFV010000036.1:0-4262 GCA_051958695.1 Chitinophaga sp.
CCTTACGGTCCTTTTCCCTGTTTCCCGGATGTTGACGGTAGTCTTCTGTTTCATGCGACAAATGCAAATTTATCAAATTTTAGGCAAGGTCAACGACCATATAAATTATATTGACACAAAGGGGTTTTTTTGGTAATTTCGTGTCCCCCAAAAATACATGTTGAAAAATTTTCATCTATCGACAAGGCGAATTATCGCCATGGATTACAAGTAAAAACTTATGTGATGGCTGTTGCAAAGGTAAGTTTGTTGGATGCATTACACGAACATTTTGGGTTCGATTCCTTCAAAGGGAATCAGGAGAAGATCATAAAAAGCATACTTTCCGGAAAAGATACATTCGTGATCATGCCAACGGGCGGCGGTAAATCTTTATGTTACCAGCTGCCGGCGCTGATGAGCCCCGGGGTGGCGCTCATCGTAAGCCCGTTGATCGCGCTGATGAAAAACCAGGTGGACCTGGTACGTTCGTACAGCAGCAAAGACAACGTGGCGCATTTTCTCAATTCCACCCTCACCAAGGCGCAGATCAAAAAGGTGCGCACCGACCTGCAGTCCGGCAAAACCAAAATGCTGTACGTGGCGCCGGAAACCCTTACCAAACAGGAAAATATCGACTTTTTCCGCGAGCTGGAGATCTCCTTTATCGCGGTAGACGAAGCGCATTGCATATCAGAGTGGGGGCACGACTTCAGGCCGGAATACCGCCGCCTCAAGGAAATGATCGACCTCATCGGCAGCGAGCTGCCCATCATCGCCCTCACGGCCACCGCTACGCCCAAAGTGCAGAGCGACATCGTGAAGAACCTGGAGCTGCGCTCGCCCGAAATATTCATTTCCTCCTTCAACCGCCCCAACCTCTATTACGAGATCAGGCCCAAACGCAAAAAGGAGCAAACGATCAAGGAGATCGTCAAATTCATCCACCTGCACAAAGGCAAAAGCGGCATCATTTACACGCTCAACCGCAAAACCACCGAAGAGCTGGCGGACATGCTCGTAGCCAACGGCATCAAGGCCGTAGCCTATCACGCCGGGCTGGACTCAGGCACCCGCGCGCAGCGGCAAGACATGTTCCTGCTTGAAGAGGTGGAAGTGATCGTGGCCACCATCGCTTTCGGCATGGGGATCGACAAGCCGGACGTGCGTTTCGTGATACATTTCAACATCCCGAAAAGCCTGGAGAACTATTACCAGGAAACCGGCCGCGCCGGCCGCGACGGGCTGGAAGGGCTTTGCCTCTGCTTTTATTCCTACAAGGACGTGCAGAAGCTGGAGCATCTCATGCGCGACAAACCGCTGTCCGAACGCGAAATGGGCGCCCAGCTCATCAACGAAACGGTGGCTTACGCCGAAAGCGCTGTATGCCGCCGCAAAGTGATCCTGCATTATTTCGGTGAAAAATATGAAACGGAAAACTGCGGCAAATGCGACAATTGCCGCAACCCGAAAGAAAAGATCGAAGTGAAGAACCGCGTGGTGATCGCGCTGAAAGCCATTTCACGCCTGGAAGAAAGGTTTGGTTCGGATTATGTTATCAATATCATCACCGGCAAATCCAACCCGCAGATCAGCACCTTCCAGCACGACAAGCTGGACGTGTTCGGCGAAGGCAAAGAGTTCGACGCGCACTTCTGGAACTCGCTGCTGCGGCAGATGATGCTCGAAGGGCTCATCGAAAAAGACATCGAAGAATACGGTTTGCTCAAGATAACGGACAAGGGTAAAAAGTTCATGAAAAAACCCTTCTCCATTTACGTAGCGCTCAATCACCAGTTTGACGAAGAAGGAGGGGAGGAAGAAGAAAGCGCCGCCGGCGAAGCCGTTCATTCCGCCGACCCCGTGCTGTTCGAAATGCTCAAGGAGCTGCGCAAAAAAGTGTCCAAAGAAAAGAACCTGCCGCCGTTCGTGATATTCCTCGAAACCTCGCTGGAAGACATGGCCACGCAATACCCGACCACCGTGCAGGAGCTGGAAAAGATCCAGGGCGTGAGCAAAGGCAAGGCCATCCGCTACGGCAAACAGTTCGTGGACGTGATCTCGAAATACGTGGAGGAAAACGACATCGTGAAACCGGACGACTTCGTGATGAAAAGCGTTGTCAACAAAAGCGGCCTGAAAGTATTCATCATCCAGAACATCGACAAAAAGATGCCGCTGGAAACCATCGCAAAAAACAAAGAGCTCAGCATACCCGAGCTGCTCGACGCCATGGAAACCATCGTGGCCAGCGGCACCAAGCTCAGCCTCGATTATTGCATAGACGAAGAGCTGGACGATTACGCGCAGGACGAGATCATCGAATACTTCAAAGGCTGCGAAACATCCAGCCTGCAGGTAGCAAAAGACGAGCTGACGGAAGGGAATTATACGATCGAACAGCTGAAGCTGATGCGCATCAAATTCCTTGTGGAATACGGCAACTAGCGGGGTGAAACAAATTTTTCATAACCTATTGGTTTTTTGAAAGATTGTCTTACTTTTGCATTCCCCTTTACAAACGGGGTACTGGTGTGGTAGCTCAGTTGGTAGAGCAAAGGACTGAAAATCCTTGTGTCGCCGGTTCGATCCCGGCCCTCACCACGGAAAAAATCAAAGCTTCGAAGTGTATTGCTTCGAAGCTTTTTTCGTTTTAACTGCGTTTTGTTTTTGTTCCCTGTTTTGCGTTGCATGCTGTTGCCGTTTGTTTAAACATCTCCGCTTTTTCCCCCTTCATTTCAGCACACATATTTGTTTGAGTTATTGGCTTTTTTCAACTTATTCAGTGCACTAATATTGAATAGGTTATGTTGCTGTTTTCCACTAAATTGCTGTTTCGTGGATAGACCCCGAAAACCAACCAAAAAAGCCAACGAATGATCGAATTTTCCGGGCCCTGTAAAAACGAGGAAGAATATAAACAGCTCACCGGGCAAAGTTGTGAGGACGCGGTTTCGCTGACGGGGGCTTGTGCGTTCTATACTTATGGCGAACTATGCGAATGCGCAGAGGATTGTGTATTGATCGCTGCGGACGATTATCCGGCCGTAACCATTCTGATCAACTATGGTGGAATGAGATTACAGCGCACCATCGATTATTCTAAAAAACATGTCCGCAACGACGACTTTACACTAAAGCGGCATAAAACCGGGAAGGGCACCGCCATTTTTGTCAACCAGGTGCTTACTGCGGAACGGTTCGGTTTTATATTACTTGCAGTTTCTGCCATGGGTGGCGAAGGATATACATTTTTTAACGGTCATGTTACCTGGGCGAAGATGGGATATTTGCTGACAGGCGACTGTCTTGAAAAATATCGCGACCGGCTTTCGGAACTAGGTGTTGATTATATGCCGCTCCACCTTTTTCTTCAGGCTAAAAATATAAAGTGTAAAAACGGCGGGGAAATGCCCTGCGGGCATATTTACTGGACAACGCCCGGCAACGGTTTTCCCTGGGATGGAACGTTCGACACCCGGAAAGGGTCAGAGAACAGGAGTATATTATTTGCCTATGCAAAACCCAAGATAAAAGACCTCGAGAAAATGCTCACAAAATGCCGGTATGATTATGACAATGCTGAAGACGGCGAACGGGAAAAAATGGTAAAAGAGTTAAAGGACAGGGAAGTGGCTTTCGGCTATTTAGTCGCGAATGTAGATTTGCTTAACTAAAACTGCGCGGCGTTGGTACAGGGCATCGAGGAGGACTGCAATATCCTTGTTTTTTACATTGCTCAGGAACGCTCTGTTTTTGGGCGATGCGTCCTTAAATACTTCCTCGAAACCCATTATATTAATTCCAGACAATAATCCGATCTCTCGTAATACTTCTGAATATTCCTTTTCCACCGAATCATTTTTCCCCGTAACGCGAAACCCGATATTCCCGCCACCTACCGGCTCATTACCGCTGCAACGGAGCACGCGGGAATGATAACGGCTATCGCTATGCGGCGATCCCGGCTGAGTTGCGGAGGAACTGGTCCTGAATGCGCGTGGTGATTTACGATGGGTGCTCATAATTCAGCAGTTGTGGCTTCAGATGGAGTGATCATTTTCCACAAAATATGTGAAAAACTTCACCTTCAAATATAACTTTTTTTGAGTGCGGGACACTCATTTTGCGTAAAATTAACTCATTTGTTTTCCTTCAGCAGCTCTCCACTGCCGAGTAATACCTTGGGGTCGGTCTTGAGAAATCCGGCAACGGCGTATAACTGGGGCAGGGACGGCTGCGAAGTATTGGTCACCCACTTGCTGACCGTCTGCTCGCTTACG
>JBQCFV010000037.1:0-3236 GCA_051958695.1 Chitinophaga sp.
TACCGCGCCGGCCGCGACATACTTTCGCTTTACTACAACAATTTCCCTGAATCAGACGTGCTCACCGGTAAATCGCTGGTGATCGGCGGCAGCCACCAGGTCAATAAATTGTCCGCGGACAGCGACAGCTACTTCGGCGACCTCAGCGCCGTGATGCTGCAGAACATGCCGTTTTACGGCAACCTTGTGCGCACGCCCGACCTGTCCATCGCCCTGATGGACGAATGGGAGGAAAAGATCGAACGCATGGCCAAAGCCGTGATCCACGAAAACGTGACTTCCATCGCCGGTGTGCCCACCTGGACCATCGTGCTGATCAAACGCATATTCGAGCTGACGGGAACAGATAACCTCGCCGATGTGTGGCCCAACCTCGAAGTGTACATGCACGGCGGCGTAAGCTTCACGCCTTACCGCGAGCAGTTCAAACGCCTGATTCGCAAACCGGGCATGCATTACCTCGAGTCCTACAACGCCTCCGAAGGCTTTTTTGACGCGCAGGACGTGATCGGCGAAGAAGGGCTGCTGCTGTTCCTCAACCATGGCATCTTTTACGAGTTCATGCCCATGGAGGAATACGGTAAGGAATTTCCCCGCACGCTGCAGCTGCACGAAGTGGAAACGGGCAAGAACTACGCGCTCATCATCAGCACCAATGGCGGCCTCTGGCGTTATCTCGTGGGAGACACTATCCAGTTCGTGTCCCTTTCACCGTACCGCATCCGCGTTAGCGGCCGCACCAAATCGTTCATCAACGCGTTTGGGGAAGAGCTGATCGTGGACAATACGGACAATGCTATCGCCCGCGCTTGCGAAACCACCGGGGCCCTGGTGAACGACTATACCGCCGCGCCGATCTATTTCAGCGAAACCGGCAACGGCGGCCACGAATGGCTGATCGAGTTCGGGCAGGCGCCGGCGGACCTGGAAGGTTTTATTACCGTGCTCGACGATACGCTCAAGACCATCAATTCGGATTACGAGGCCAAGCGGCATAAGAACATCGCGCTGCACCGCCCCACGGTGCACGTATTAGCGCCCGGCACGTTTACCGAATGGCTGAAAAGCAAAGGCAAGCTGGGCGGTCAGCATAAAGTTCCGCGCCTTAACAACGAGCGGAACCTGCTGGAGGAAATCCTCCGGTTTGTTGGAAAACACCAGGCGGAGGGATAATTTCCATTACCTTCGTCCATCATACTAAAGCTAAAACCTATCAGACAACAATGAAATTACTCGAGAACAAAGTAGCCATCGTAACGGGAGCCAGCCGCGGCATCGGGGAGGCTATCGCACTGAAATTTGCTGAAGAAGGCGCCAATGTTGCGTTTACATATGTGAGTTCAGATGAGAAAGCAAAGGCACTGGAAGCCAGGCTCGCCGAAAAAGGCGTGAAGGCGAAAGCGTACAAAAGCAATGCCGCCGTATGGGAAGATTGTGAAGCGCTGGTGAACGATGTGGTGAAAGAGTTTGGGACGGTAGATATTTGCGTGAACAATGCAGGCATTTCGAAGGATAACCTGCTGCTTCGTATGAGCCCCGAACAATGGGACGAAGTGATGGCCGTGAACCTGAAGAGCGTTTTTAATATGACCAAGCTGGTGATGCGCCCGATGATGAAAGCCAAAAGCGGCAGCATCATCAACATGAGCTCCATCATCGGTATGGTGGGCAACGCCGGGCAGAGCAGCTATGCCGCGTCCAAAGCGGGCATCATCGGTTTTTCGAAATCCATCGCGCAGGAGATCGGCAGCCGCAACATCCGTGTGAACGCGGTGGCGCCGGGTTTCGTGGAAACGGACATGACGCATTACCTCAAAGACGGTGATGGCGCCAAGGCTTACCTGGATAAAATTCCCCTGGGCAAATTCGGTTCACCGGAAGATATTGCGAATGTGTGTCTTTTCCTGGCGTCTGAGATGTCCGCTTATGTGACGGGGCAGGTGCTGAGTGTTTGCGGGGGGTTGAATACCTGATTTTTTTGAAGTTGTTTATATGGAAAGCCGTCCGGTGGGGCGGCTTTTTTTGTCATTCTATAACACCTTCCCCGCGATCTCTACCCTGAACATCTCCATACACTTCCTGTCTTGCAAAGTCACAAACACCGTCTTCCCGTCCTTCCCGCCAAACACGAGGTTACTGCACGATTTCCCTTTCAGCGCGATCTCCCGCAATTGTTTGCCCTCCGGGGAAAGCACTACTATCGTGCCTTTGCCATAACGGGTCAGGTAAAGGTTCCCCGCTTTATCACACTTCATCCCGTCAAAACCAAAATCCGGAAATTCCGCGAAAAGCCGTTTGTTGGAAATATTCCCTTCCGCATCCACATCAAACTTCCAGACCTTGCGCTGCACGCTCTCATTTACATAGAGTGTTTTTTCGTCCGGGCTTAGGGTGATGCCGTTCGTCGTGCCCATATTCTCCGCCAGCAGCGTGGTTTTCCCGTCCTTGTCCACCCGCCAGAGCTGGCCGGTGCCGTTCTTCCAGTCCGGGTCGGAGGCGAATACCCGGTCTTCCCGGTTGATGCAAATATCATTCGGCTGGTTGAACCGGTCGGAATGCGCATATACGGAGATCGCCCGCGTTTGCATGTCCACCTTCAGCACGTTATGTCCTTTGAAATCCGCCAGCAGCATATCTCCGCCGGAAGTGAACTGTATGCTGTTCGCAACGCTGCCTTCCGGCAACGTAACGAACACTTCGCCGCTGCCGTCCTTCGTGCTGATCTTCCCGACGGTGCCGTCTTTCACAAAATTCACCACGTACAGGTTGCCCGCCTTGTCGAAATTGGGGCCTTCGATATTGGTGGAGAACATGTTCTCCGCGGTCAGGTCTTTCGCGGTATACAACGGTTCCTGGGCGCAGGCCGCCAGCGAAGCGGGCAGCAGGAGAGATAGCAGGTATTTCATAACGGGAAATTAATTTTTTTCGCGGAAAATCTTAAATGCGCCTAATTTGCAGCCCGTATGATTCACGTATCTGATATCAAAGACCTGGAAAGGCTTACGATCCATAAAGTGGGCAACGCTTCGAACGAAGACCCGCTCGTGCTGTCGCAGCAACCGCTGGAGCTGAAGGACGAGACCATCGGCAACCTGCTGCTCAGCTATTTTATCCAGCCGTTCACGAACAACGCGGAGTATTTCCGCTTCACTCACGACGCGGACCTGCAGCTGAACGAGGTTTTTAAATACTGCAGCCTCATTTTCGAAGACCATGAAAGTTTCCAGGAACAGTCC
>JBQCFV010000038.1:0-4691 GCA_051958695.1 Chitinophaga sp.
CGTCGTATGAACCTTTAATAGCGATGTTCACACCGGCGAGCGGCCGTTTTTTAACATCGGTGATGCGGCCATTCACGGTGGTTTGGGCCGGGGTGAGCCGGGGGATGAGGAGCGTTAACAGGAGGTAGAATGGCTTGAGCATATAGTCAGGTTAAATGGTGATTCAAAAGTAGACTAGTTTATGATATAAACCAAGTGAATGGCGGTGGTTGGGGAGGGGTTTTGAGGGAATGGTCATTCATAATCAAATGGTTATGGAATGGAGTTTTCGGTGAATGGGGGTAAAAAGGCGGTGAAAATGGAGGATGCGTTTGGAGGAAAGTGTTAACGGCTCCGGACGTATTTCGTGTATTATGTGGAACGAAAAGTGTTTTGGGAAAAAGGTGTTAACACCTCCATCAAAAATGAATAAAATGAACACCTCAAAATCTGCACGAAGACTTCCCTCCCAACAGGTGTTAAACCCCTCTACCAAAACAAAAGGCCTTCCGCTTACACGGAAGGCCTTTATTATTTAAAGCGTATCGCTATTAAGCAAACCTCGGTTTCAGCTCATCTGCCAGCGCCACCATTTTCTTGATGCCGTCTTCAGGCAGGTTGCCTTTTTTGAACTCGCCCAGCACTTCAGGCAGACGCACTTCCATTTCATGCAGGAAAGCATCTTCAAAAGCGCGGGTGTTCTTAACCGGTACTTCGCGCAGCAGACCGTTGGTGCCCAGGTAGATGATGGCTACCTGTTTTTCCACGCTGTACGGGCTGAACTGCGGTTGTTTCAGAATTTCCACGTTGCGGGCGCCTTTGTCCAGTACGGATTTAGTAGCCGCGTCGAGGTCGCCGCCGAATTTGGAGAACGCTTCCATCTCGCGATACAGCGCCTGGTCCAGCTTCAGGGTACCGGATACTTTTTTCATGGATTTGATCTGCGCGTTACCGCCTACGCGGCTCACGGAGATACCCACGTTGATCGCCGGGCGGATACCTGCGTTGAACAGGTTGCCTTCCAGGAATATCTGGCCGTCGGTGATGGAGATCACGTTGGTCGGGATGTATGCGGATACGTCGCCGGCCTGCGTTTCGATGATCGGGAGCGCGGTAAGGGAGCCGCCGCCTTTCACCAGGTGTTTGATGGATTCGGGGCAGTCGTTCATCTGCTGCGCGATCTCGTCTTTCGCGATGATCTTCGCCGCGCGTTCAAGCAGGCGGCTATGCAGGTAGAATACGTCACCGGGATACGCTTCGCGGCCGGGAGGGCGGCGCAGCAGCAGGGACACCTCGCGGTAAGCCACGGCCTGTTTGGACAGGTCATCGTAGATGATCAGCGCGGGACGGCCGGTGTCGCGGAAGAACTCGCCGATGGCGGCGCCGGCGAACGGCGCGTAGAACTGCAGCGGGGCCGGTTCGGCTGCGGAAGCCGCCACGATGATGGTATAGGCAAGCGCGCCGTTGTCTGCCAGGGTTTTCATCACGCCTGCGATGGTGGATGCTTTCTGGCCGATGGCTACGTATATGCAGTAAACCGGTTTGCCGGCTTCGTAAAATTCTTTCTGGTTGATGATGGCGTCTACGCAGATAGCGGTTTTACCGGTCTGGCGGTCGCCGATCACCAGCTCACGCTGGCCGCGGCCAATGGGGATCATGGCGTCGATGGCCTTGATACCGGTCTGCAGCGGTTCTTTTACGGGTTCGCGATAGATTACGCCCGGGGCTTTACGCTCCAGGGGCATTTCATATAATTCGCCAGTGATGGGGCCTTTACCGTCGATAGGTTCGCCGAGCGTGTTTACCACACGACCTACCATGCCTTCACCCACTTTGATGGATGCGATCTGCCTGGTGCGGCGTACGGTTGCGCCTTCTTTGATACCTGCGGAAGAACCCATCAATACCACACCCACGTTATCTTCCTCAAGGTTCAGTACGATCGCTTTCACGCCGTTCTCAAATTCAACCAGCTCACCTGAGCGTACGTTGTTAAGACCGTATACACGGGCGATACCGTCGCCTACGGACAATACGGTACCTACTTCTTCGAGTTCAGCGGAGGCATTGAAGTTGCTCAGTTGCTGGCGTAATATCGCCGAAATTTCATCTGGCTTAATGTCAACCATTGTTATGTTTTTTTAAAAAAGTCGTTAAGGTTTAAACTAAAATATAACGACAACAGCTTTGCGTGTACGCAGCGGCTGCTGTTAAATGCTTATCTGATATCGGACACGTAAATGTTCTTCAGGAACTGTTTTTTGATGTCCATCAGGTCGCGCAGCACGGACGCGTCGAACAGTTCGTTGCCGGTTTCCAGCACAAAACCGCCGATCAGGTCGGGATTCACGGCTGTTTCCAGCTGTATCCTGCGGCCTGCGGACGCTTCCACTTTCTCGCGGATGGTATTGAGCAATGCGGGTTCCAGCGGGGCGGCGGAAGTGAGTTTCACATGCGCCACGCCTTTGAGTGCATTGTATTGTCTGATGAACTCGTTGGCGATTTCAGCCAGTACGCTTTCCCTGCCTTTGATCGCCAGCAGGCGGATAAAACCGGCGGTGATACCGCTGATCTTCCCGTCGAAAATGGCGCCCAGGATCTTTATTTTTTTGTCGGCCTTAATTACCGGGCTTCTCAGCACGGCCACCACATCCGCATTGCTGCGGGTAATGGCCTGCAGCAGCAGTATATCGCTGTGCACTGCTTCCAGCTCGTTTTTCTCCACCGCCAGGTCTATCAGCGATTTAGCGTATCTGTTTGCTAAACGGGGATTTTGCATAATGTTCTTTTCAGCCGGTTTATTAGTTCATTTTGATTTCAGACGCCAGCTGGCTGATGTAAGCCTCCTGTGCTTTTTTGTCTGACAGTTCTTTACGCAGCACTTTTTCCGCCACTTCGATCACCAATGTGCCTACCTGGTTCTTCACTTCGGTAAGGGCCGCCATTTTCTGGTTCTCGATCGCTACGGAAGCGTCATGCACGATCTTCTTGGCTTCGGCCTGGGCCTGGGCTTTGGCTTCGCTGATGATCTGGTCTTTCAGCTCCTTCGCTTCCTTCAGTATTTTGCTGCGTTCTGCTTTTGCCTCGGCCAGCACGTGTTCATGCTCCGCTTTCATCTGTGCCATTTCTTCCTTCACGCGCTCCGCGGTGGCGATGGAATCTGTAATGGAATCCTCACGGTCTTTCAACGTGGAAAGAATGGGTTTCCAGGCGAATTTCTTCAGGATCAGGAAAACGATGATGAAGATCAGCAGTGAAATGGAAAATAAGCCTAATTCAGGCATCAACAAATCCATATATCAGTATTTAAATTTTTAGTCTTCGGATGGTAAGGAATTACCGCATCCCTTGCCCTGTGCGCCGGATGCGGTAATACAATTTGTTCTTACAGAACTACCGCGAGCAGGCCGGCGATTACACCGAAGAGGGCAACACCCTCTACCAGTGCGGCAGCCAGGATCATGTTCGCACGGATGTCGTTAGCAGCTTCGGGCTGACGGGCGATGGATTCCAGCGCGCTTTTGCCGATGTTACCCACACCGATACCGGCAGCGATTGCAGCGATACCAGCGCCGATAGCGCCACCAGCCTGTGCCAGGCCTGTAGAAGCAGCCTCAGTAGCCTGCATTAAAACAGTTAAAAGTGCCATAATGAAATTGTGTATTTGTAATTAAAGATTAAACAGTTGTCGATTGATGATCGTCGTGATGACCCGTATGCTCCATGGCCTGACCGATGAATACAGCGGTAAGGTTGGCGAAGATGAACGCCTGGATGAAGGCCACCAGCAGTTCCAGCAGCATCATTACGATGTTGAACGCAACGGTGATGGGCAGGAAGCCGTAACCGATCGCTTTGTTCAGCGAACCGAAAATGAATACCAGCGAAATGATGCTGAGAATGATGATGTGACCCGCCAGCATATTGGCGAAAAGTCGTATCATCAGCGAAATGGGTTTGGTGAACACACCGATCAGCTCCACGGGCGCCAGGATCGGTTTTACGAAACCGGGCACCGGCGGGTTAAAGATGTGACCCCAGAAATGTTTGTTGGTAGCCGCTATCATCGCGATAAAGCTGATGATCGCCAGCGCGCCGGTAACGGCGATGTTGCCGGTAACGTTCGCAGAGCCCGGCAGCAGCCCCAGCAGGGTGTTGATCAAAATAAAAAAGAAGATGGTGAGGATAAAAGGCACGTACTTCTCGCCTTTCGCACCGGGGATGCTCGGCCGCACCACTTCGTCGCGCATAAAGATGATCACCGGCTCCATCAGGCTCTGGAAGCCTTTGGGCGCCTGGCGGCTGCCGCGCAGCCTGTAGGCTTTCGCCACGTTGAGCATCAGCACAACAAGCAGCAGCGAACCAAGCAATAATGCGGTAATATTTTTTGTGAGGGACAGGTCATAGATCTTTTCACCGGTGGGCAACCCATCAGCGCCTACGGCGATGATCTTGCCTTCGGTATACTGCCGGTGATCGAGGTGATTGGCTTCCAGGTAATGCGCGTCCACGATGCGGTAACCGTCGTAAGCGGCATGGCCGTGCTCGAAACGGGAAGAGGAGAACCTGGAGGTGCCGCGCGCAGGATTATAAATAATAACCGGCAGCGGCAGGGTTACATGCAGATCGCCCATGCTCAGCAGATGCCAGTCGTGCGCGTCTTTAACGTGACCAAGGATCACCTCTTTTGCATTAAAACCTTTCTTTTCTTC
>JBQCFV010000039.1:0-7975 GCA_051958695.1 Chitinophaga sp.
AGCCCTTTCGCGGAGCTGGTCAGCACCACGTCTATGCGCGTTTGCGTGCCTACGGTGATCTCCTGGGGGTTGTAGCCGATAAAGCTGAATATGAGCACCGCGTTGTCGTCCGGCACGGTGATGGCATACTCGCCGTTGCCATTGGTAACGGTGCCGCTGCTGGTGCCTTTGAGCGCGATGCTCACACCGGGCAGACCGGCGCCCGTGCCGTCCGTCACCTTACCGGAAATTTTTTTGTCGTAAGCCAGCGGGTTCGCGGCGGAAACGAACAGTCCCGCCAGCAACAGCAGCAGGGTGAAGAGGCTACGGAACTCCCATGCCGGGCTGGCAAGCCTCCGGGCCGGAGGCAGCGTCTTTTTTGGTCGAATGAGTAGCATAAGAATTGATTTGTGTTAGGAAAACGATAACCCGATCAGATACGGCAATAGCGTCGTATACGGCAGATTTTAGTAATTACAATAATCGGCGGTTGAATGCAGCAACAATAACGCACTCCAAAATGGGCACAACAACTTTATCACTGTTTCCGGGAACTCCTGTTACAGGGAGCCTGCACAAGTATGGATCAACAACACGTTCGGTCTTTCGGCTATGGTCTCCAATTTAGATTTCTTCCGGTCATACAAACTCCGGTCATAAAAGTAGTATTCTTATCTGTAAATCCAAAGGTCATTTCCTCCCTACCACCGGGAATTGCGAAACACGCAATTTGGTACACCCGTACGGGATCAGCGTCACCTCTTCTTCGGGCCCCGGCGCAATGTCGGTCATCATCGCATAAGGCATGGGGCCGGCCATTTCGTTGTACAGCTGCCAGGAAGGCACGCGTTTCGCCCTGGTTTTGATCACCAGCGGCGCGTTTTGCTGCGTCCAGGGATAGGCTGGGGTTTTACCGGTCTTTTCCACCACGAAATTCTCCTGCATTTTATCGGCGTTCATGTCGAACAGGCCGTAGTTCCAGGGTGTGGTGGGGCTCACTTCGTAATAAAATCCGCCATATACTTCCGGGTCTTTTTCATTGATCACCTTTTTCACTTCTTCGCCTATTTTCATCGCGTAGGTGAGCGGCCCGCGTTCGATGGAGATGGAGTTTTCGTACCAGCGGCTTTTCGAAATATGCATCGGCAGCGTCAGCTCTACCACATCGCCGGTTTTCCATTCCCTTTCGATCTTCACTACCTGTCCGCCGGCGGGGCTTTGCGTTTCCTGCCCGTTGATCTTCACGGACGCTTTTTTGCACCATCCCGGAATGCGCAGGTGGAAGGGGAATGCCAGCGGTTTGCCTTTCATTTCCAGCGTAAACTTCACCGTTTCGCCAAAAGGGTAATTGGTTTCTTCGGTGAACCGTACTTCTCTCCCGCCGCGTACCTTCACCGTTACTTCGCTGGGCGCGTACACCAGCGCAGCAACGCCGTCGCCCGGCGTGGCGTACCAGAGGTTCTGCGTGAATTTCGGCCAGCCCTGGTGCATGTTGGAAGTGCAGCAGGGGTAGCCGGTAAGCAGACCGTAACGAACATCGGTGCCGTTGTGGTTCTGATCGAAGTTGCGGATGTGCCGGCTGATCATCACCTGGTTGGCCTGCTGGAAATACTGCCGCGCCGTATAATCTTCGTTCACCTGCGTGGGCAGCGCGTTAAAGGCGATCTTCTCAAGATGGTCCGCATACGCCGCATCGCCGGTGATGGCCAGCGCGTTTTCCAGCGAGAACATCATTTCCACCGCGCTGCATAATTCGGAGCCCTGCGTGGGATTGTTGCCGTGAAGCGCTTCGTCGCCGCCATACAGCCCGTGCGCCATGCCGTTGTATTTGCGGATATCTGCAAAACCTCTTTCCGCGGCTTCGAGATATTTTGTTTCGGGATGATGCTGGTAATATATGAACGGTGTTTTGATGCCTTGCGCAAGGTTTACGCAGTGAATGCTGCCCGGTGTGGCGAGCAGGCTGGTATGAAGAAAAGAATTGGTATAGTCGAAGGTCTGTTTGTAGATGAGATCGCCCAGCTCCAGCAGGAACGCGTCGCCGGTGATGTTGTAGAGCCAGTAAACGGACATGAGGTTGTCTCCGCCGCGGTAGCGCGCCCAGAAGGTCCAGTGGTCGAGCGGTTGCAGCGGCAGCTGCTTCAATTGATACCGGAAATAATTCGTCATCAGGTTGATCACGCGTTTGTCGCCGGTGGCGGAATAATATTGCTGCAGCACTTTCAGCATCACCATCTTCGGCCACCAGTCGCGGCTGTTGTCCCGCTGGATGCCGGGCTCGTATTCATAATCTTTTGACGGCCCGAAATACCCGTCAGGCTGCTGGCTTTTGATGGTCCATTCCACCCAGGGCTTTGTTTTGGCGATCAGTTCCTTATCGTGCAGGATGTATGCCAGCGGCAGCAATCCGTCTATCCAGTACGGCCCTCTCTCCCACTGGTCGCCGTCCCCGCCGAGCCAGCCGTTGCGGTGGTTCATCACGATGGGGTACAATTCGTCGAGATGACCGGTGGCGCCGTTCTTCTGGCGCACGAGCATTTCTTTCAGCCAGCCCTGCGGCCTGATGGCGCCCAGGGGCAGCCCGATATAAGGGTTCTGACGCAGCGGCGCGCGGCCTTTCACGTAAGCGGCGTTTTCTTTATGTGTCGGTTGTGCGGCGGCGCAAAGGCCGGAAAGCAGGAAGAGAAAAACAAAAACAGGGCGCATAACGATCATTACTGTAAACGGTAAATGGTAAACGGAAATTAAAATACTAAATCCGCGGCATGTTTTTTCTTTATTTTTATCATTATGGAGCCATTGAAAGAAATGTTCAACCGGGAATTTTACCGGCAGTTCGCGCAGGCGTTCGCTGAAGCGGACAAAAATTTCAACCCGAAAATATTTATCAAAGACGTAACGCGCAACATCGAAACGCTTTCGCTGAACGGCAGGCTGCGGAACACTTCCGTGATGCTGCACAAACATCTGCCGGACGATTTCCGCAAAGCCGCGGACATTCTTTTCAAAGCCGCCCCTTCCCTTCCAACCGGCTACACCGCATTAGTGCTGCCCGATTTCGTAGCGCTTTACGGCAAACCGCATTTCGATCTTTCCATGGAAGCGCTCAAACGTTTTACACCGATGGGCTCTTCGGAATTTGCCATCCGCGAGTTCCTCAAAACCGACCTGCACAAAACGCTGAAGGTGATGAACAAATGGGCGGAAGACAACAACCACCACGTGCGCAGGCTCGCTTCCGAAGGCAGCAGGCCGCGGCTGCCCTGGTCCTTCAAGCTTGGCGAAATCATTAAACAACCGGCGCTTACGCAAAACATCCTCGAAAAACTAAAAACGGACGACGAACTGTACGTGCGCAAATCCGTGGCCAACCATCTCAACGATCATTCAAAAGACAATACGGCCTACATGCTGCAGCTGGTGAAAAGCTGGGACAAAAACCACCGCCACACCGCCTGGATCGTGAAACACGCCATCCGTACGCTGATCAAAAAAGGCGATAAGGACGCGCTGACCATTTTTGGTTTCGGGGAAGAGGCGAAGGTGAAGTTCAATAAATTCAGTCTTGATAAAACATCGCTGCGCATCGGCGATGCGCTGCAATTCGGTTTCGGGCTGAAAAGCGAAACAGGAAGGCCGCAAAAGCTCGTGATCGACTACGCCGTGCATTATGTAAGATCGTCCGGCGGCACTTCAAAGAAAGTATTCAAATTAAAAGAAACGGAGCTGCAACCGGGGGAAACGCTGCAGATCGTAAAAAAACAATCGTTCCAGGATCTTACCACGCGCAAACATTATGCGGGGAAACATCTGCTCGAGATCATCGTGAACGGGAAAGTGCTGGGGAGCAAGGATTTCAGGCTGGAAGTATAATAAAAAACCGGGGAAACTTTTCAGTCTCCCCGGTCATGCATTTATTTCCCGAAATATTTCGCTTTCGAAGAAGACGCCTTTTGCAGCTGGCTCAGCGCCGCGCCCGCTTCAATGCCCAGGTCCGCTTCTATCACGTCCGCGCCCTGTCTTACGAGGTTAAGATAACCCGCTTCCAGCTCCGCGGCGGACAGCTGGCCTTTCATAAACTGCCGGTCGATGTTCCGCGAGCTGCCCAGGATGCACATGGCGCCGCGCTGATGTATCTCGCTGAAGATGTTTTTGTCCTGCGGCATGTCGTGGCTCACGAAGCCGATCATATTTTGCCAGGGCACGCCGCATTTGTCCAGCTGTTCCAGCTGCTCCAGTTTCGACGTCATCACTTCCATCACGATATCCTTGCTTACTTCATAACATTGCTGAATGTCCGCGATGGAATACGCGATGATGATGGCGCTGCCTTCCGCGTGATGCTCCACCACCTTTCCCGCGCGAACGTCCACCGGCACGTCCTTGGCGTCGATCACAAGGATCGTTTTGCCTTTCGCCCATTCCAGCGCCTCGTCCAGCGTGGGAATGGAAAAGTCCGTCAGGTTGCCTTCGGTATCTTTCAGCCGCAGCTTTTTCAGCTCCGCCAGCGTGTGATCGATCACTTTACCGGTACCGTTGGTGGTGCGGTCCAGCGTGGGATCGTGCATCAGCACGATTTGGCCGTCTTTGGTGAAGCGCGGGTCTATCTCCAGCGTCACGGGATAATGCGAAAGCGTGTTCTCAAAAGTAGCGATGCAGTTTTCCGGGAAACCTTTGCGCGGGCCGCCGCGATGGGCGCTCGCAAAAGGCAGCCGGTCGGTGGTGTACCTGAAAAAGTCTTTTATCTCCTGCGCATTGCCGGTGCGTATGGTGTGCAGCTGCGCCGCCTGGCGAAACCCGGAAACCGCGGCCAGCGTCAGCAGCGACAGCACCGGGAGAATAAATATGCGTTTCAACATAACGTTCGTTATTTTTTGTAAGGAAAATAAGGTGCATCGGCAACGGTCGCTTTTTGCAGGACCGTTTCTATCGCTTTCACTGTTTCCGGAGGCGCCGCGGCCACGTTGTTTTTTTCGGATGCGTCCACCGAAAGATCATACAGTTCCATGGGTTCCGTCCTGCCGTCCGGCGTACTTTTTATAACGGCTTTCCATTTGCCCGTTCTCACTGCACGGCTCTCGAGCCAGTTGCGCGGATGGGTGGCGCCGGGTTTGTTCCAGTTATAATTGTACGTGTAATATTCCCAGTAAAAGTATGCGTGTTGCCGCCGCTGCGGTTTCCCCAGCCACACATCGTACAGGGAAATGCCGTCGATGCCCGCGGGCGTTGGGATACCGGCCGCGTCGCAGATGGACGGCAGCAGGTCCCAGGCGGCGGAAGGTGCGGACGCCAGCGTGCCCGGTTTGATTTTCCCGGCCCAGCTTACGATCAGCGGGCCGCGGATGCCGCCTTCATAGAGGCTTGTTTTTTGCCCGCGCGAGCTGCCGTTGCTTTTGAAGAATTTCGCAAAGCCGGGATTGGCCCCGTTGTCGCTGGTGAAGATCACCAGCGTGTTTTTGTCGAGCCCCTTTTCTTTCAGCGTTCGCAAAATGCGGCCGATGTCCGCGTCCAGCAGGGAGATCATGGCCGCGTAGTTTTTCATCTGCTCCGGCCAGTCTTTGCCCGCATACGCCGAATTATCCGGGATCACGTGTTTGCCGTGCGGAATGGTGTACGGCAGGTAGAGAAAAAACGGCTCGTCCTTTTTACTGTTATCAAGGAACTGCATCGTTTTTTCCACGAACAGGCGGTGGCTGTACGCGCCTTCTTTACCGTCCGCGTTTCCGGGCAGCAGGACCTTTTTGCCGTTTTCGTAAAGGAAAGGCGGGTAATAATTATGCGCCTGTATCTGGTCGAGATAGCCGTAACAATAATCGAAGCCCTGTTTTTCAGGCCCGTGCCGCTCCCCTCCCAGCCCCCATTTGCCGATCAGCCCGGTGCGGTAGCCTGCGCCTTTCAGCAGCTCGGCCACGGTCGTTTTTTCCGGTGGCATGGGCGGGTCTTCTTTTTCGTCCGTCAAAAAGTTGCCGCGTATCGCGGTATGACCGGTGTGTTTGCCGGTAAGCATCGCTTCGCGGGATGGCGCGCAAACGGTGCTGCCCGTGTAATGGGCGGTAAAGCGCATGCCGCTGCGGGCCAGCGCGTCGATGTTGGGAGTGCGTATCATTTGCTGGCCGTAGCAGCCCAGGTCGCCGTATCCCATATCGTCCGCCAATATGAGAATGATGTTCGGCCGCTGTTCCGCTTTTCCGCCTGCCGGCGCGCCCGCGAGGCAAAGCGCGGCCAGCAAGGTGATAGCACATCCTGTAAGCAAGGATCTTTTTTTATACATGGTTTACGGTTGTCCATATAAAACGCCGCGGCCGCCGGTGCCAACGTATACTTTTCCGAATACGCTCCTGTCCCCGGCCAGCACTTTCACCCCGGCGGGGAATTTCTGCGTGCCGTTGTCTATCTGGTCCCAGCTGGCGCCGAGATCGGTGGAGCGGTACATGCCTTTTACGCCGCCGATGGTGCCGTAGGCGAACAGCGTGGGCGTGGAAGAGCCGCTGGCGGGCGCTCCCCAGGCAAAGGCCGTGCAGGTGCTGAGCGCGGTCACTTTGCTGAAAGTAGTGCCGCCGTTGGTGGTCTTGTACAGACCGTTCCCGTCCAGGCTTACCCACACTTCATTCGCCGTTCCCGGTCTTGCCGCTACGAACAGGTAGGAGTTCTTGTTGGGAATGGCCGTGCTGTTCTGCTGGCTCCAGGTGGCGCCGCCGTCTGTTGTGGCGTAAAGGCGGCCGGTTTTGTAGATATAGAATTTGTCGCCGTTCACGCAATCCGCGGTGATCGAAAAATCTTTGCTCCATACGTCTATCGCGTTTACCGCACCGGTAGGCGCGCCGCTGGCGGCGGACCAGCTGCTGCCGCGGTTGGTACTGTAATACACGGCGCCGCCGCTGCCGCCTGCGATATACACCATTTTATCCGGGTTCGAAGACGAAATGCAGATGCGGCCCAGCTTCACGCCCGAAGGCAGCGTGCGCGCCGTCCACGACGTGCCGCTGTTGCTGGAAGTAGCCAGCACGGTGCCCGTACCGTCATTGCCGGAAGCGCCCAGGATGGCGATGTTCGCGGGCTGCGATTCGCAGTATGAAATGCTGAAACCTTCGTTGATATTGTACAGCCGCGCGGAGGGATACGTGGTCACATTATCGTGCCGGAAACCGAACACGTCCGCCAGGCCGGTATACAAAGGCACCGTACCCGGCGGCGAGGTGAGCGTAAGCACCACGGTTTCCTCATCGCCTTTGATGCGGGTGGTGAAAGCCACGCTGCCGGAGGCCCAGACGTTGGAGCTGAACCAAACGCCGAACCAGTCAGAATAATACAGGTCCCCGTGGTGCAATGGATCAAAGACCAGGCAGGAGGTAGCGCTGGAAAACCAGCTGTTGGGCCACCAGGGGGCCTCCAGCGTTTTCGTGATGGGCAGCGACCCGGTGTTGAGCTGCTGCCAGCTGCTGCCGCCGTTGGAAGAGCGGTACAGCGGGTTATTGAAAGTAGAGTAGCGTTGGCAAACGGCGATCTTGTTGTGATCGTAATATTCTACCGCGATGCCACAATAGTTTTTGTTCGCGCCGCCGGAGGGCGTAATGTCCGTCCAGCTGCTGCCGTTCCATACGGTTACGCCGGCGGAGTGCGCCACGTAAAGCTTGCCGCCCATTACCAGCATGCGGTTGGGCGAAACGGGCGCGCCGCTCATGGCGGAGAAGGTGGTGCCGCCGTCCGTACTGCGGTAAATGCCCGTGCCGGGAATGCCCACGTACACTTTGGAGGAGCGGCCGCTCACGCTGGCGGACGGATCGGTTACCACGCTGCGCACGTTGGCGCTGCCCGGTATGGTGGCGATCTTGGTCCAGGACGAGCCGGTGCTGGTGCTGCGGTACAGGCCATCGCTGCGGGTGCCTGCGTAGATCACCGCGCTGGTGAGCGAATCCACGGCCAGGCATTCGCCCGTCCAGCGCAGGTCGCCGTTGCCGTTGTAAGTGGTGGCAAAAACTTTCGTCCAGTTATCGCC
>JBQCFV010000040.1:0-5613 GCA_051958695.1 Chitinophaga sp.
CCAGGAAAATTGAAAAAAATGAACATTTGCAGAGAGCTGGCCATCGTGGCAGGTTTGGTGATAACAACGTCTGCAACCGGTTTTAGTCAACAGAGAGCAGTTGTGCCCAAAAACTGGCAGTTATTGAGCTACGCGACAGACAGCGTCTATGGCGTGGGCGCCGAAAGAGCCTACAAAGAGCTATTGGAAGGGAAACAAGGCAAAACGGTGATCGTGGCCGTGATAGATTCCGGCATCGACACCACGCACGAAGACCTTCGCGACATCCTCTGGCGCAACCCGAAAGAGATCCCCGGCAATCACATCGACGACGACGGCAACGGTTATGTGGACGACGTGTTCGGCTGGAACTTTCTCGGCGCAAAGGACGGCAGCACCGTGAAAGAAGATTCGGACGAAGCCACCCGCGAATACTACCGCTACCGCAAGCTGTACGGCAACCCCGATTCCGCTTTGCAGAAAGACAGCAAGGAATACAAATACTGGACGCGCCTGAAAGACCGCATCCAGAAACCTTCCGTGCAGGCAAAGACCGACTACAAAATGATGCTGCGCGTGCAGGAGAACCTCCTCAAATGCGAAAGCATCCTCGCCGGATATCTTAAAACGAACGACTTCACCGTTGCGCAGCTGGACACGCTGCGCAGCTCCGACCAGGACGTCATGTTCGCCCGCGGCTTCGCGCTGCGCCTGCTGCATAGCACCAACGAAGAAGGCACCACCTACCTGGCGCTGAAGAACGACCTGGCGGAATATGTAAAAGAGCTTAAACGCAAAGCCGAGTACTCCGGCGAGGAACCCAACGACAAACGCGCCACCATCGTGGGCGACAACCTGAACGACATCAACGACCGTTATTACGGCAACAACGACGTGCAGGGCCAGTTCGCGTTCCACGGCACGCACGTGGCCGGCATCATCGGCGCCATCCGCGGCAACGGTCTTGGTATAGACGGCATTGCGGACAATGTGCGCATCATGGCCGTAAAAGTAGTGCCCGAAGGCGACGAACGCGATAAGGACGTGGCGCTGGGCATCCGCTATGCGGTGGATAATGGCGCGCAGATCATCAACATGAGCTTTGGCAAAGGGTTTTCCCCGCAAAAAGAATGGGTGGACGACGCCATCCGCTACGCGGAGGAAAAAGGCGTGCTGCTTGTTCATGCCGCAGGCAACGACAATGCGAACAACGACGAAGTAGAGAATTATCCGAAAGATACTTTTAACGACGGCAAGGAAGCCGACAACATGATCACCGTGGGCGCGTCCGGCAACGGCCGCACCGGCAGCAAGATCGCCGGCTTTTCCAATTACGGCACAAAAGAAGTGGACCTGTTCGCCCCCGGCGTGCAGATCTACTCCACCGTTCCCGGCGGCAACAAATACGGCAGCGCAAGCGGCACCAGCATGGCGGCACCCGTAGTGGCCGGCGTGGCGGCGCTGGTATTGTCTTACAATCCCGACCTGAGCGCGCGCCAGCTGAAAGAGATACTCGAAAAAACCGCCACTCCCCTCCCCGACGGCGATATGGTGAATAAACCCGGCGCGAAGGACGAAGAGATATCTTTCTCCGAGCTTTCCAAATCCGGCGGCGTGGTGACCGTATATGAAGCGTTAAAGCTCGCGGCCAAAACCAAAGGCGAGAACACAAAGAAAAACAGGGCGAGAATGCAGCGCGCAAGAGACTGACGAGATCATGCTATGGTAATAGAAAAGAAGGGCGTACCGGGCTGGTACGCCCTTCTTTGTATATGTGCCAGCCGGAAAACAGCTCCACCCGTTCGCCATACCTTTAATATTTCCCTCCTTTTAACGCTATGATCATACACCGATCATATTTTGCAGGAAATGCATCAATTACCCAAAGAATGCGTCCGTAATTTTAACCCGCAGCAGCCATCATCATAAAAGGCACATTGATCGCCGCGCCCGGTTCCACGTTTGATGGCGCGCATCCTGACTATTATCAACCCTTAACTCCGTTCCACTATGAAACACATTTCTATTCCGTTTCTTGTATTGTTTTTCCTGACACTTGCCTTCACGCAGGCACCGGCGCAGGACGTTTACATCAACCTTTCGGCACCGCGCCAGACCGTCGACGGCGCAGGCTTTTGTCATGAAGGCGACCGTCAGAACGGGAATTATTACATTCTCGACCAGCGCATCCAGCAGATGCTGGACAACAATATGTCGCTGTTCCGCGACATGTTTCCCAACAAAACCTGGGAGCCTTCCAAAGGCGTTTACAACTACAACGACGACCGCGTGCTCAATTGCATCAAGCGGCTGAAGATCATGCAGGACCGCGGTATCAAGACCATCCTCGGCATCTGGGACGTACCCAACTGGCTCGTCAGCAATCCCTCCGCGGGCAGCAACCGGAAGATCAACAACTTCGACGACTTCGCGTGGTTCATCACGTCCTTCCTGCTTCACGGAAAAAACAATTACAATCTCACCGTGGATTATCTCGATGTGAACGAGACGCGCACTTCCGGTATCAACATTTCCATGACGGCGCAGGAATACATCACGCTGATCCAGAAATGCCAGGCGCTGTTCACCGCCAACGGCATCCAGACAAAGATCAATCTCGGCAGCGTGCTGCTCTGGGATATCCAGTATTGCAAGGACATTTACAACGCCGTGCATACGCTTTCCGTGGCCGGTCATCCATCCTGGCATACCTACCGCGGCGGCAGCACCACGGGGCGCGAACCGATCTCCTACTGGGAAAACTGGGGCGCCTGGCAGCAGACCATCGACCGCAATCTCTGGGGCACCGAGACCGACTACGACGCCTACTATTGGGAGAACCCGCAGCGGCTTACCTGGCAGGGCGTGGAAGAAATGGCGGTGATGTACTACCGCAATTATTACGTAGCGAGGATGTCCACTTCCGCAGGCTGGTTCTGGCGCACGGACTGGCCTTCGCACAACGTGCATCTCGCTTACATGCGGCATTTCGAGCCGGGCGGCCAGGTGGTGGAAACCAGCCAGCCCGACGGAGATGTAATGACGGTGGCGTATAAGCACGAAGCCCACAACAAATTCGTGATACAGGTGGTGAACCAGTCGTCCTCCGCCAAAACCGTCAGCTTTCACGGCGTACCGGCCAACCAGCCGCTTACGTTGGTGCGTACCAGCGAGGCCGGCGACCGTTCCAATAACGTCGGCGACTATACGCCGAACGGCTCCGTGCTGACGGTTACGCTGCAAGCCAACAGCTTCAATACTTTTTACGGCGAGCTGGGGCAGACGAACCCTCCTGCCGGGCCTGCTACCGTGTATGCGGACTGTCCTTTCGCCGGGGCCGCGGTCGCCTTGCAGCCTGGCGACTATACGCAGGCGCAGCTGCAAAGTCTTGGCATGCAGAACAACAGCATTTCTTCCGTAAAAGTGCAAAGCGGTTATAAAATAACGCTCTATGCGGACGATAACTTTACCGGCTCAACACTCGAGCTCACCGCCGATGACGATTGTATCGTGGACAACAATTTCAACGACCTCGCGTCCTCCATCCGTGTGAGCAGCGTAACCGGGAGCCCCAACCTGGCATATAACCGCCCGGTCTTCACCACCTCCAACGAAAACGCTTCCCTCGCCGGGCAATACGCCGTTGACGCAGACGGCAATACCCGCTGGTCGAGCGCGTACGCCAACAACCAGTCCATCGTGGTGGACCTTGGCGCCAATTACTCGGTGAACCGCGTGCGGCTTGCCTGGGAAACGGCGTACGCCAAAGATTACCAGATACAGTTCTCCACCAACAATACCACCTGGACGACCGTACGCGAGTTCTGGGGCAAATCCAGCGCCGCGGCTGACGATCAGACGGGCCTGAGCGGCACCGCGCGGTATGTAAAGGTGTATTGCATCAACAGGGCAACGCAATACGGGTTTTCGCTGTATGAGTTCGAAGTGTACGGCACCCCGCAGGGCGGCTCGCTGATGGCTGCCGCGCCGGACATCAGCATCACCGGGAAAACATCCGGCGAAACCAAACAGGACGGCATCGTGGCCTGGCCCAGCCCTACGCGCGGCATGCTGAAAGTACAATTACCTACCAGCTGGCAGAAAGGATGCAGGCTGCAGCTGATCAGCAGCACGGGGAAAGTACTGCTGCAAAGGCAGATTGACGGCGGAAGCGGAGCGCTGGACCTTTCTCCGTTCCCCTCAGGCTGGTACCTGGTGCGTGTTGAGAAAGACGGCAAACAGCTTGTAACACGGGTGATCAGGGAGTAATACGAATTTATTTTGAAGAGGCCTGCAGGAACATTTTGTAACCGGTATTTGCATCTATTCATATGCCGGGGCCGGGTGTTGCCGTGCGGCCTCTTTTTCATTCAGCAACGTTTTCCGCTGTTTCATCTCCCCTTTTTTCCATTTCATACAACACATCGTTTGGCGTGCACGTTTTCTTCCGCAATTTGCGGCCACCTGAAAAACAATATTCACCCCAAAACAAAGTATCATGAAAAGGAAATTATGGGTATGCTGCGCCGCCCTCGCCGTGCTGACCGCTTGTTCAAAAAAAGATAAGGACAACCAGCCGGCCGCCGCAACGAAGTACCTCAGCACCATGACGGAACAGTCAAACGGCTTCAGCTCCAGCTACACGCTTACCTACGACGGCAGCAACCGCCTTACGGCCTATGTTGAAAAAGAAGCGGGCGCAGTGACCACCTCGCGCCAACTTACGTACGACGCCGCCGGGAAGCTGGTAAAACTGACGAACGATCATCCCGAAGAAAACACTTACGAAGAATATACGTTTATGTACGATGCCGCGGGCGCACCGAAAAATTATATCCGCAAAATATCCGACGACGATGGTTTGGAAACTACCATCAACGGTGCATATACCATCACCAACGGAAAGGTAACGCGCATCACTGAAACGGATATGGACCCGGAGAACCACATGGTGATAAACATGGACTTTACGTACGCCGGGCATAATGTTACAAAAGTATCTTCGACCGTCAACGGCGGTCAGGGCCTGACTTCCGTGGTGGAGGTGACGCATGGCGGGAAGAAGAACCCGCTGCATCCGGGCCTGCAGCTGCCATACGCCATGCTGGCCGATCTTGCGCTGGAAACGTATTCCGAGAACGAGATCATCAGCATCAGATCGTACATCGGCAACACGCTGCAAATGGCCTACACCAATACCTACCGGTACGATGCGGACGGTTATCCTGTTTCATCGGAACAGCATGAAGAAGGCAGCGGCGAGGTTACCAAAACGACCTATCAATACCGCTAGAACCCTCTGTTGGATTGCTTTAGCACCATTCTTACCGTAACGCAAGGTACACGGCCGCACATCGTATACCTTGCGTTTTTTTGTAGGATACGAGCGATTACTTGTACTTTATTAACGTTTCTTTTTTATTCTCGATATTATATTCTACATTGTTTAAAGGTTGAAAAGAGCAACCGATTGTTGTTTGGATGAGTATGATTAACCTAAAAAAGGCTGAGCAGAATTACAGAACGAATCCAGTTGTGAAAATTTCATTTCTTTTTTCAAATTAACCACCAGGGCCGCCAGTGTTGTTGTTTGCACCGGATGGCGCGAGGCATGCTGCGTCTGCGTGTTCGCGG
>JBQCFV010000041.1:0-3800 GCA_051958695.1 Chitinophaga sp.
GTGTGCTTCTTCATCACTTCGTCGTACCAGTTCACGTTCGGGTAACGGTACGGGTCGTCGCCGAGACGGAAATGTTCGATCGCTTCGGGACTGGTATAACCGGGCAGGAACAGCTCGGGGTCCTGGTTGGAATTGGTGTAATGTTCGATAAGCAGCGGTATCGCTTCATGCGCAGGCAGCGGCTTGCGGTATACCGTCGGCTGCTGGAAGCCCGTTTCGGAACGGAAGGTGATCTTCGGCGGGCCCTGTTTGCCGCGGCGGGTCGTGATCACCAGCACGCCGTTCGCGCCTGTGATGCCGTATATCGCGGTGGTGGACGCGTCTTTGAGGATGGCCACGCTTTCCACTTCGTTCGGGTCTATCTGGTTCACCTGGTCGTAGCTGTATTCGATATCGTCCACGATGATGAGGGGCTGGCTGCCTCCGCTGTTGTAAGTGCTTACGCCGCGGATGTAAAACTCCGCGCCGTCTTTACCCGGCTGGCCGCTGGTCTGCTGCTGGAACAAACCGGGCAAACGGCCCACGAGCGAGTTCTGCAGGCTGGCCGCGGGGCTTTGCCGCAGCTCTTTGCCGGTGATCATGCTCACCGCGCCGGTATTGGTCATTTTTTTCTGCGGCGCATACCCTACGGTCACTACTTCGCCAAGACCGGTCACGGAGTTTTCCAGCAGGACCTGGATGCTGTTCTTTCCTTTGATGCTGACGGTTTTGTTGGCATAGCCGATGGAAGAAATAACAAGCTCGTTCCCGTCGGCGCGCAGCGTGATGCTGAACGCGCCTTTGTCGTCGGTGAGCACGCCGTTGGAAGGATGGGCCGCTTCTTTCACCGTGGCGAAAGGCACGGGACCGTCCTTGTCGCTCACGGTGCCGGTTATTTTCCTTCCCTGCGCCATGGCGCCGGCCGCGAGCAGGGTAAGGAAGAAGATCGATATGATGTGTTTCATGGTTGCTGGTTGAATTTTCGTGAATGGAGAAGCCGCTTATTCCCAGCCGGGATTTTGCACCATGCGGCTGTTGGTCTGCATTTCGTTGAAGGGTACGGGATACCAGTACATCTTCGCTGCGTCGAACGTGGAAGTGGACGCGGTGAACGGCGTGTAGGTAAAGCTGCCGTCCTGCTGCTTTTCTATCCGCATACCGAGCAAAGGCTGGTTCATTACGTCTTCCGCGATCTTCCAGCGGCGGATGTCCCAGAAACGCTGCTCTTCGAACGCCATCTCGATCCGTCTTTCATTCTGAATGATCGCGCGCAGCGCTTCTTTGCTCACGTCCGCCAGCGGGGGCAGACCGTATAGCCCGTCGTCGCCCGCAATAATGCCCGCGCGTTCGCGCACAAGTATCAGGTTGTCGTACACTTCCTGCACCGGCCCGCTTTCTTCGTTCACGGCTTCCGCGATGGAGAGCAATACTTCCGCATAACGGAACAGCACCCAGTGGCGCGTAACGTTCGCGTACGCGCTGTTGGACTCGAATTTGCCCATCAGCTTGCGCAGGTAATAGCCGGTTTTTGTTTGCGTAAGTATGCCGCCGGGTTTGTCCAGCCCGCCTTCAAAGGTTTCCACCGGGCGGTTCAGCCATTTTTTGCCGTTGTACAGCACCGTGGCGTCAAGCCGCGGGTCGCGGTTCCCGTACGGGTTCGCAGGGTCGTAACCCGATGCGGCATCGGTGATCATTTTTCCTTCCGCCGTAAGAAAAGCGTCTACCAGGTTTTGTGAAGGGCTCGTCAATCCCTTGCCTGCCGCGGCATTCAGGTAACCTATCGGGCCGTTGCTCTGCTCAACGGACTGGTTGGGCGACAACATTTTCGCGAAGATCATTTCATTGGTCTTGCCGGTGATGAACACGCTGAGAAAATCGGAAGGCAGGCTGTAAATGTCCAGCGCCACTACGTCCCTCGCGGCGTTCGCGGCATCCGTCCAGCGCTGCGTGTTGCCGGAAGGGTTATACAGCGGGCTGGCCCAGTACAGCAGCACGCGGGCTTTGAGCGCCAGCGCGGCGCCTTTGTTGGCGCGGCCTAAATCCGCATTATTGAGACTCGCGGGCAGCAGCTCGTCTTTGATCGCGTCCAGCTCGGAAACGATATAGCTTTTTGTTTCTTCGAGCGTGTTGCGCGGCAGGCTGATGTTGTCCTTGAAGTCAAAAACGGCGTCGCCCACGAGCGGCACGCCGCCCCAGCGTTTCATCAGCTCGAAATAAAAGAACGCGCGCAGGAAACGGGCTTCGGCTTTCCATTCTTTTTTCAGCTCGTCGGTGGTCGGCACGCGGCCGATGTTCGAAAGAAAAATATTCGCCATGCGGATGCCTTTGTAATTGGTGTTCCAGGCATTGTCCTGCACGTTGAAAGCGCTGATCCAGCCGCGGCGGAAATCGCCGCTGCGGTCGCCATCGTTGGAAGCCATCGCGTCGTCGGTAGCCGCGGCGAGCAGCGCGGTGCCCAGGCGGTTGCCGTAAGACGGCAGCAGGCCGTAAGTACCGTAGAGGAAGGCCTTCGCATTGTCTGCGTTCACGTCTATCGTGTCGAACACGAGGTCTTTCGTAAGCTCGTCCATCGGCTCCGCTTCCAGCGTACGCTTGCAGGAAGCGTACAGCGTGCCGGTCACGGCGAGTATAAGAAGGAGATGATTTTTTTTCATGTTGATGGAATGAAAGGTTTAAAGCTGAATGTTCACGCCGAAATTGATGACGCGCTGGTTGGGATAGCCGTTGAACAGGGCTTCCGGGTCCATGTTTTCCAGCGGGGAGAACGTGAGCAGGTTATAGCCGCTGGCAAAAGCGCGGATGGAAGCGAGCTTCAGATGGCTCACCCATCGTTGCGGCAAGGTGTATCCCAGCTCCAGGTTCTTGAGGCGCAGGTAGCTGCCGTCTTTCACCCAGAAGGTGGAAGGCCGGTGATTGTTCACGTTGCCGTTTACCGTCAGCCTCGGGTAAGTGGCCGTGGCGGCGGTTTCCGGCGTCCAGCGGCCGAGGTGCGTTACCTGCGCCTGACCGGGACCGGCGTTCTGCGAGGTATTGAGAAATTCCCAGACGTTGGAGCCGCTGAGGTATACGCTGCGGTTGCCCACGCCCTGCCAGGTCATACCGAGGTCCAGCCCCTTCCATGAAATGCCTGCGGTGAGGCCGTAGAAGAAGAACGGACGGTCGTCGTAAATGGGGCGCTCGTCCAGCAGGTTGATGATGCCGTCGCCGTTGAGATCGCGGTAACGGATATCTCCCGGTACGGGGCTGTAACCTTCAGGCGCCGGGCCTTTCTGTATCTCGTCGGTGCTTTGGTAAAAACCGTCGGCCACGTAGCCGAACAGCATGTTCACGGGTTGGCCGGTGCGGCGGTTCCAGTCGTAGGCGCGGCGTACTTCCTGCATTTCTTCCACGCGTGATTGCACGAAAGACAGGTTGCCTTTTATATAATAATTCAAAGCGCCCGCCTGGCCGCGATAACCCGCCGTCAGCTCCAGACCTTTGTAAACGGTTTCGCCGATATTCTCGAGCGGCAAAGTGTTGCCGATGATGCCGCTGGCATTGTCGCCGCGTACCATGAGCAAACCGGTATTGCGGTTCTTAAAATATTCCGCGGAAAATTCCAGCCGGTCGTCGAGCGCCGCTACGTCCACTCCGATATTGAGCTTGCCGCTCTTTTCCCAGGTGAGCCCGGGATTGGCAAGCGCGCCTTCGGTAATGGTGGTGGCGGAGGTGGAAGGATTGCCGAAGTTGTAGGAAGCGGCGTTGTTATAATATTGAATGTAACGGTAATAACCCGCGTCCGCTGAATTGCCGGTGACGCCGTAAGACGCGCGCAGCTTCAG
>JBQCFV010000042.1:0-3412 GCA_051958695.1 Chitinophaga sp.
TATTTGTTGATCCAGGGATCGGTGAGGGTGTGGCTGCGGTTGGCGCCGATGCAGTGCAGCAGGAAAAGGCCGTCGTCCTTCAGGCTCTGGTGCACCGTTTTCATATAGGTGCGGTAATTTTTATAGCCCACATGCTCGAACATGCCGATGGACACTACGGCATCGAACTTTTCGCGGAGCGAGCGGTAATCCATCACCCGGATGTCCACCGGCAAACCTTTGCATATCTCACGCCCGAGCTCGGCCTGTTCTTTTGAAATGGTGATGCCGGTTACTTTTACGCCGTACCGTTCCGCGGCAAACTTCGCAAAGCTGCCCCATCCGCAGCCCACGTCGAGCACGTGCATGCCCGGGCGCAGCCGGAGCTTGCGGCAGCTGAGGTCGAGCTTGTTCTCCTGCGCTTCGTTGAGCGTATGCGCGTTGTTCCAGAAACCGCAGGTGTAGGCCATACGTTTGTCCAGCATCATCGAAAAAAGATCGTTGCCGATATCGTAGTGCCGGCTGCCGTTGCGGAACGCGGCGCCGGGCTGCTGCCGGTTGAAGATGCGGGAAAGCAGGATGTCCATCTTCAGCCTGAAACCGGGTTTGAGCTGGTGCTCGATATTGCTGCGCAACAGGCGGGTGATAAATTCGTCGGGCTGCGGACTGTCCCACCACTGCGCCATATACGACTCGCCTAATCCGAGGGAGCCTTCGCTTAAAGTTTTTTGATAAAAGTCTTCGTTGTGCACCTGGATGTCCCAGGCTTCCTTTCCGTTTACCGTAATGCCGGCGTTGGACAACATCCGGGTGAGGATGTTTTTGAACATTTCTTTTGCCATACTATAGAGTTAACATCGGGTATGTATACAAAAGTACGGCATTCCGGCATACAGTGGTACGCGGGTTAGTAAATGTAACCGCGCTGAAGCGGTAATACACTACTTAATCAAGTAATAAATTTCAGCGCGGAGGGCGATAACTTTATAGATATGAAAACCATCCGCGTATGAAAACCCGTTATCTCCCGCTGCTGATGGCGCTGTTTGCCGTCGGCTGCATTAAGGACGGCCCCGGCCCGGAAGTGCCGCCTGTTCCCGCAAAACCCCAATGGCTGATCAGCAGGATCACGATGCTGTACAGGACCGGTTCGCCGGACCCGCTGCCAGGAGAGCCCGGGCAGCATTTGCTCAAACAGGTATTCGAGCTGCATTACAACGATTATTACAAACCCGTAAGCCGGTACGTTTATTCCGCGGACGGCGATACCAGCAACCTGCAGCTGGCTTCAAGGGATTCGCTGCTGTACGACGCGCAATACCGCATGATGCAGGCGGACGTTTACCCCGCTGCAGCGAATACTGTGCTGCAACGGAGAACGTTCACCTATTCCGGCAGCGACACCCTGCCTGCTTCCATGGAAATATGGTACAGCCGCAGCGACACGCTGTATTCCAGCGCTACCGTGCACTACGAATACAGGCAGGACACGACGATCGCTACCGGCCTGGATTATCACGGCGGGCCGGATACTACCTGGTACGTGTACGTGGGCGGCAACTTCAGGAAGCTGATCTCGTCCGCCGGGTATGAAGAGGAGCTTTACAGCCAATACGACAACTCGCCTTCGCTGGAACGTTTGATGAACCTGCAGCATGGCCTGGCGTTCCGCCTGCCGATGGATTACGTGAGTCTGGCATTGCCGTCCCGCAACAACTGGATAGGAACGGGGCCGCAGTTGTGGGAGAAAACCGTTTTTGCATATGCCATGGGCGGAACGCTGATCAGCGAATACGTGATCATGGAGCCATACCCCAATCCAAGTTACTGGACGTTCAACATCGAATATTTTACACCGTAAAATCTGCCGGCAATGAAAAACGTTTATTCCGCGCTGTTTTGCCTGCTGCTGGCGGGCTGCGTAAAAGAGCCCTGGCCCGGAACGCCGGAGCCCGAAGCGCCGCAGTTCCTCGTGCGCACCGTGACCGTGCTGCTGCGCACCGGTACTGCCGATCCGTTGCCGGGTGATAATCCCGAAAGTTTTTTAAAGGAAGTATACGAGTATCATTACAACGCGCATTACAAGCCCATGAGCCGCTACTATTACGCGGCCACGGGAACCACCGGCGCGGACACACTCAATCTTCAGCTAAATGCGCGGGATACGCTTTATTACGACGCGCAGCAACGCATCGTGCAGTCGGAAGGGTACGCTCCCGGCCGCCCCACGCCCGTGACCAGGAAAAAGTTTACCTACACCGGCAACGACACGCTGCCCGCTACCCGGCAGGAATGGGTCAGCGGACAGCCTGACCCCGATTCGATGTACTTCCGGGGCGCCACCAGTTTCGTTTATAAAACGGATACAGTGCTGGCGGTCTCTGAAAACCTCTACCACGGCGGGCTGGATACGATGACGTATGTGTACGCCGGCGGCAATTTCCAACGGTTATATGCTTCAACAGGTTATGAGGAAGACGTGTATAGCACTTACGATAACGCCATCAACGTTGAACGGTCGATGAACCTCAGTCATGGTATGGCGTTGAGCCAGCCTTTGAATTACGTGGTGCCGCCCGTGCTGTCACGCAACAACTGGACAGGGCAGGGGCCGCAGACGCGCGTGAAAACGATTGAATACCTGCCGGGGGGGAACCTGGTGAACAGTTACGTAGTCACCGAATCTTACCCCGTGCCGGGCTCGTATACCGTCCGCATTGAGTATTTCACACCTTGAGTGGATATTGCCATAAAGAACGGGGGCATGCCTGCGTGTATGCCCTCTTTTGTTTTTCAGGAATGTTTGTTATCTTCATCCCGCTCTCATTAACCAATAGTCCGTTTTAATCCGTCATTACCCGCACCCGCGACGTTATGATTATTGGTCAACTTCATTTTTTATCGCATGAAACATTTGTTACTGGCCGCGTACATCGTGCTTGCCGCCGCTATTTCCCTCGCCTGTAAAAAGAAAGCCGCAGAAGAAACAAAGCAGCAGCCCGGCTTGCGCGTGCTGGGTTACCTGCTCGCTCATAACGACTGGCATACCGCCGTCAACGCCATCGATCTTTCAAAGATCACCGATCTCAATCTCGCATTCCTCAACCCCGCGCCGGATGGCAGCTTCAATATCGATCCGGCGGTGAAAGAAGTAGTGAGCAAGGCAAGCGCGCAGAACGTACGCGTTTTTATGTCCATCGGCGGCGGCTCTGCGCCCGCGCACCTGGCGGAGCTGATCAAACCGGGCAAACGCGGCGCTTTTGTGAACGGCATTATGGCGCTGGTAGCGCAGCACGGTTTTGCAGGCGTGGATGTTGATCTCGAGAACGATCTCATCAACGCCGATTATCCCGCGTTCGTGGCGGAGCTGCGCACCGCGCTCACCGCGAAAAACAAACTGATGACGGCCGCGCTCGCTTCCTGGAACGCGGAC
>JBQCFV010000043.1:0-10507 GCA_051958695.1 Chitinophaga sp.
GGATAGTTGCCGATCCTTTCATTGCCCAGCGAGCCCCACGAGCCGCGGAGCTTCAGGAACGACAGCCAGCCGGAAGCGCCCTGCATAAAATGCTCCTGCGAGAGTATCCATCCGGCAGATACCGATGGGAACGAGCCCCAGCGGTAACCCGGCGCAAAGCGTGAAGAAGCGTCGTAACGGATATTGGCCTGCAAAAGATATTTTTCGTCAAAGTTGTACATCACGCGGCCAAACCAGGAACGGTAGGCGGTTTCCCAGGCGCTGCCGTTGTTGTCGCGAAATTCCAGCGGGCCGAGGTCGAGGTACGGGTAATTGCGCAGGATGTACTGGCCGCGCGATGCGCCCAGCACTTCGTCGAAGGCTTTGTAATATTCGTAGCCGGCCAGCAGGCTGAGGTTATGCCTGCCGAACTTTTTCTCGTAATTGGCCATGAACTGGATGGTGTACCGGTAGCTGTCGTTGCGGTCCTCTTCCAGCTTGGTCTGCGTGCCGCCCTCGATGTAGCCGGACGTGGAGTTCGGGTTGTTCCAGGAAGTGTAGGGAAGCTGGCGCGTGAAGTGTTTGGACTTGTTGGCGTTAAGGAAAGGAGACACCACGCCGGAGAACTTCAGCCCTTCGATGGGTGTAAAATCCAGGCCGATCTTGCCGCCGATCTGGTTGTACCAATCGTTGTAAAAACCGCCTTCTTTCATCAGCGCATAAATGTTCGCGCCGTCCTTGCCGGCGCCGATGCGCCCGTCAGACCACATGGCCGCGTAGATCGGCGGCACGATGCCCATTTTGTACATGGGATTGGTAACGGGCTGTTTGATGGTGGTGCGGCGGAAGTTGATGTCCGCGGTGGCGGAGAGGTATTTGGAAATGGTGATGTCGTTGTTGATGCGCGCCGTGATGCGGTCGTACGTGCGGCCGGGATAAAGCGCTTCCGATTTATCGTACCCGAGCGACACGCGCGTGCGGATGTTTTTACCGCCGCCGGAAAGGCTCAGGATGTGGCTTTGCCGGGGCGCGCTGTTGCGGAGAATAAGGCCGCGCCAGTCCGTATCCGGGTATTCGTCCGGGTTTTCGGCGTGCAGCTGCGCGTAATTATCGATAAGGTCTTTGGCATACGTGGGGTATTCGTTGGCGTTGTTGCCGTTGTCGTTCCAGCGCAGTTCGTTGGTGAGCTGCATGTAACGCTGCGCGTCTACATACGCGGGAAGCTTCGTGGCTTTTTCGATGCCGTACTCATAGGTGTAGTTCAGGTTCAGCTGCCCGTTCCTGGCGCGTTTGCTGGTGATGAGAATTACGCCCGCGGCGGCCCTTGAACCGTAGATGGAGGCTGAAGCTGCGTCTTTCAGCACGGAGATATTGTCTACGTCGTTGGGATTGATGGTATTGATATCGTCGATGGGCACACCGTCCAGGATGTAGAGCGGGTTGGCGCCTTCGGTGCTGATGGTGGTGATGCCGCGCACCCTGATGGAAGGCGTTGCGCCGGGCGCGTTGCCGGTACGGGTTACCATTACACCGGGCATGGCGCCCTGCAGTGCGGAGGATATGTTAGTGGTTTTACGCGCGGTAATGGCGTCTCCCTGCACGGCGGATACCGCGCCCGTGAGATCGCTTTTTTTCACCGAACCATACCCTACCACTACCACGCCTTCCAGCGAGGTGTTATCCGCCGGCTTCATGCTGATCTCGAGCCTGCGGCGGCCGTTGAGCGGCTGCTCCTGCGATTCGTAGCCGATATAGGAGAACACGATCGTGGCCTCGTCCTTTACATCGGGCAGTTTGAACTCGCCCTTTTCGTCGGTCATGGTGCCGGTCCGCGTGCCTTTGATGATCACGGTCACGCCGGGCAGCGGCGACCCGGTATCGTCGGTTACCTTACCGGTCAAAGGCACTGCCTGCTGCACGATGGGCATCAGCAATTTTGGTATGGGCGGCAGTTTGAGAATGGAAATGGTTTTGTCCGTAATGGAAAAGCTCATGCCCTGCCCCTGCAGGCTGACCCGCAGCAGGGTTTCCACGGGCACGTCTTTCAGCGCCACCGTCACCGGCTGCGCGGAATGGATCAGGTTGTTGTCGTAAAACACGACGTACCCCGTTTGTTTACGGATCTCGCTAAAGATAGTGGTGAGCCTGACATTTTTCCCGGAAAAACTCACGGTCTGCGAACGTACGGTAGCGCTTACGTTCAGGAACAGCATTGTTAGGAAAAAGCATGTTAACTTCATAGCTAACAGTATTTTGGTTGAGCGTCTCATGCGGCCCGTGGCGGCCAGCGCGACCGGCCGGCACGACAGCTGCCAGGGTATGGCAACGGCGGTCCGCCAGCGCAAAGCAATAAGTTTAAATTGCATACATTTGCATTGTTTGGTTGAATAATTAGGCTGTCTTACCGATTGTTCTGATTTTCACCGCCAAACGTCCGCCAGAGATGTTCGCAGCATTTCTGGCTTTTTTTTGAACCGGTGTTTTTTATTTCATAACGTATATGTTCCTTCCTTCGAGCCTGAATCTTACGCCGTTCTGCCCCAGTATCTTCAGCACCTCCTCCAGCGGCAGCGAACGCTGGATGGCGCCGCCAAAGCTTCTTTCCGGCACCTCCCCTTCATAGATCGCTTTTACGTCGTACCACTTTTCAAGCTGCCGCATCACGGCCTGCATGTCCGCATCGTGAAACTGGAAAAAGCCGTTCTTCCACGCCACTACTTCTTCCACGTTCACATCGTCTTTCACGCTCAGCAGCCCGTCTTCCCGCAAACCCGCCTGCTGCCGGGGTTTCAGCAAAGCTTCCCGCCCGCCCGCGCGCACTTTTACCGCGCCTTCGAGCAGCGTGGTCTTAATGGTTTTTTCTTCCGTATAGGCGTTCACGTTAAAATGCGTGCCAAGCACTTCCACCACCATCTCCCCCGTTTTTACACGGAACGGCATGCCGGCCTGTTTGGCCACTTCGAAGTACGCTTCGCCCGTAATGGCCACTTCGCGCGTTCCGCCCCTGAATGCAGTGGGGTATGTAATGGACGATGCGGCGTTGAGCCATACGCGGCTGCCGTCCGGCAGGGTGCGCCGGTATTCGCCGCCGCGGGGGGTGCGCATCGTATTAAAAAGTATCTCGTCCGACGCCTGGCCCAGGGGCTCGTACGCCAGCTGGCCGTTGGCGAGCTTCACCACTTTTACGTTGCCCTGCTGCGCCAGCACGCCATTGCCGGAGCTGTCCAGCGCGATCACCGTACCGTCGCCCAATGTAAGCACGGCCTTGTTGCCGCCGGGGACCGCTAACTGCATGGGCGCCGTCAACACCTGCGCCTGCTGCGGCTGTTCGCGCACGCGCTGCCGGCTCAGCCAGAAAGCGCCTGCCGCCAGCAGCAGCAATACCGCGGCCGCGGCAGCGCTCATCCGCCACCAACGCGCCTTCATGGGTACCACGGGCGCGGCGGCGTTCCGCAAAGCGGCCTGTATGCGGCCGCTCATGGCTTCGGGCATGGGGCTTTCCGGCTGAAAACGTTCCCAGGTATCGTCCAGCGCTTCTTTCAGCAGGCTTTCGTCCTGCTCCGTGTTGATGTATTGCGCCAGCTCCCTTCGTTCCGCTTCCGTACATGCGCCTTGAAAGTACCTGTCCATGAGGTACAGCAGTCGTTCTTTCTGCATATTGCGTGGTTTGCCCGTTTATATAGACAAACGGGCGTGAAAGTATACCTGGTTTTTTTAGAAAATATTGTCCAGCAGGCAGAAAGCGAGCAGGGCAATGGCTTCCGGGCGGGCGCTGAGCTGCTGCCGTATGAGGCGGAGCGCCTCGATGAGATGGTTGTTGACGGTGGAAGGGGAAATGCCCAGCGAACGGGCTATTTCCTCATGCTTTAATCCTTTATCGCGGCTGAGAGTGTACACCAGCTTCTGGCGGGGCGTCAGTTTTTCGAGGGCGGAATGCAGGTGCCGGTTCACTTCATGCACGTTCAGCCGGTCTTCCGCGTCCGTACGCACGGCTTCGCAGGTTTTGACCAGCTCTTCGAGTATAAAGGTTTCCTTCGCCATCCGTTTTAACGAATTGATCACCTGGTTGCGGGCCATCTGGTAAATATATCCTTCAAAATGAACAATGGCGGGCAGCTTCTCCCGGTTCTTCCAGAGACGGAGAAAAATGTCCTGTATGATGTCTTCCGCCATTTCAGGCGCGCCCGTGGCCTTTAACAGGAACCCGTAAAGCTTGTCCTTATACGACCGGAATAACGCGGCAAATGCGGTGGCATCGCCGGAAGAAGCATAACGTACCAGTTCGGTTTCATTGTTCGGTGGTTCCATGTTAGCGATATGGAATACTTAGAGCATAACGTAGTCGTCCTAAAAATAGGAAAATTTCAATTCGGCAAGGGGAAATTATTTCATTAACAAAAAAAGCCCCCTGTCAATGGCGGCGACGGGGAGCTTTTTGATCTAAAGGGTCAGTTTGCGTCAGTTGCCTGCGCGGCGGCTTTCGTCCGTACCGGTCTGTCTTTCTTTCGTTTCCATTTTGGTATTGCCGAAACGATAGGTGAAAGCCAGGTTGAGCGTACGGTTCTGCCAACGGTTGTTTACGTTGAGATAAATATTGTTGAACTCCGCTACGCCGCGGAAGCGCTGCGAAGCAAAAATGTCGTTGACGTTCACTTTCAGCGTGCCTTTCTTTTTCAGGATGGATTTCTGCACGCCGAAGTTCACGCTCCACATGGCTTTGGACCGCCAGATGCCGTACACATTCGGCGCTTCGAACCAGCCGCTCAGCTCCAGCTTGAAATCTTTCGGCAGGGTGAAAGTATTGGTGGAATTGAAGTTCCAGGCTACCTGGCTCGTGTTGAAATTGCCCAGCGAATCGAGGATCTTGTATTCGTTGTAATATACGGCCGCATTGTTGCTGGAGTTCCACCATTTCACGGGATCGAAGGGAAGGGTGAAGTTGAGGGAATAACTATTCTGCAAGCCAAGGTTTTTATTGGTGGCGATCGTCACTTTCGTATCGGGATCGAGCACGAGAAATTCGTCGTACACATCGTTCACGCGGCTGTAGCCTAGCGTGGCGATGTATTTGTTTTTGAACGTATAGGTCAGCTCGGTGTTGTGGATGTATTCGGGCGTGAGATAGGCGTTGCCGCGGAAGTAGGTGTATTTGTCGAGGAAAAACATGAAGGGGTTCAGCATGCCGTAACCCGGGCGGTTGATGCGTTTGTTGTAAGCGATGCCCAGTTTGTGATCTTCCGAAAACTTATGGTCGGCCGTGAAGTTCGGGAAATAGTCGAGGTATTTCCGTTCCATGTTGCTTTTGAGCGACATGCTCTTTGCGTCGGAGGTCGTTTGTTCCAGCCGCAGGCCGATCACAAAGTCGGTTTTTTTTAACTGTTTTTTGAAGATGAGGTATGCCGCCAGCACGTTCTCATCGTAGAGGAACTCGTCGTACTGGCTGTACACGGGCTGGTACACGCCGTTCTTCAGCGAATCGTAACGCATGTTGTTCTGCGTGGTCACAAAGCTTCCTTTTACGCCGGCTTCTATTTTGGTCGTTTTGTTCAGCGCTCTTACCAGGTCGGCTTTTGCGCTGCGGATGGTGATCTCGGTGTAGGGCAATGTGCGCACGGCGTTCTGATCTTTCACCACGTTTGCGGGCAGCACGCGCACGCTGTCCGCCAGCCAGGTCTTCATGTTGTTGTCGAATTTCATGAAATCGGCGTCCATGGTAAATTCCGAGCCGGAGGTATCAATCTTCACCTTGTAGTTGAGATTGTAGGCGGTGCTGTTAAAACGGTTATTGCCGAGCACGGAGGAATATAAAATGGAGTCCACCGCCTTGACGCCCTGCCGCGAAATTTGCGTCTCGCTGGGGGCGCTGCGCCAGAACGCGTTGCGGTAGCCGTTCACCATCACGCCGATCGTATGTTTGTCGTTGATGTACCAGTCAATGCCCGCTTTGCCGGAACGGTTGAGGAAGTGGCCTTTCTGGAATACGTCCTGCTGGAAATAGAGCGGCTCGTCGCCCGGCGTTTTGCGGATCAGCGCCCGGGTGTTGAAGAACTGGCGGTCGGCCCAGTTGAGATTGGTGAACACGTTGAATTTTTTTGTCCGCCAGTTAAGGCTGAGCCCGGAGGAAAAGAACAGGTAACGCCCGCCCCCGCCGCTCAGGCTGAGGGTGCCGTTGGTGCCGGTCATCTGTCCTTTTTTTGTTTTGATATTGATGATGCCTGCCGTACCGGCTGCGTCGTATTTCGCGCTGGGACTGGTAATGATCTCGATCTGCGAAACGGATTCCGCCGTCATACTCTTCAGCAGTTCCGCGAGCGCTTCGGCGGAAAGATAGGTGAGCTTGCCGTCGAGCATCACGGTAACGCCCTGCTTGCCTTTCATGACGAGGTTTTCGTCCTTATCGACGGTAATGCCCGGCGCGCGGCGCAGAAGATCAAGCACGGTATTGCCCGCGGCGGCCACGCTGCTTTCCACGTTCAGGATGGTTTTGCCTTCGGATCTTTCTATATAGGGTTTCTGTCCGGTCACTTCCACGGCTTTCAGGCTTTTGGGCGAAGGCTGGAGGGTGATGGTCTTCAGATCGACGGGCGCATTTTTTACTTCGAACGCCGCGCTTTTCAGCGGGGTGAAACCCATCTGCGAAACGTCGAGATAATACTTGCCGGCGGCGGTCTTTTCAAAAAGACACTTGCCATCGGCGTCGCTCATCTGGCCTTTCACCAGGCTGCTGTCCGACGATTTGCGCAGCGCTACGCTGGCGTATGGAAGCGGGTTTCCGGCGGCGTCGGCGATCCTGACGCTTACCGCGTGTTGCGCAAGCGCCGCGTTCAGAAAGCCCAGCATGAGAACGATCAATATAAAGGGAGTCTTCATAAGCAATACTAGTTCTATAGTCAAGGTTATAACCGGAGTGTCGGGGCGAATACAACAAAGTTCGGCGATGCCGCGCAAATCCCGTTCCCGCTCATCCCTATTCTTTCGCACTGGAATACTTTATGGCAAACTTAACTTTTGGTACGACGATCCAGTCTGGTTTTATACAAGAAAGACGACCGGCCTGACCATTAGTTGCATCCGCTTGATAAAAGGTAAAAGACCGGGGAGGAATGGCGGTTAACGGGTAACACCGGCAAGGGGCGGCAGCTCGATGTTAAAAACGTCCGATAACGCACGTTTCGCGGCGTGATAACCGCACATGCCGTGCACGCCGCCGCCGGGGGGCGTGGAGGAAGAGCAGATGTAAATGCCTTTTGCGGAAGTGCGGTACGGGGAAAGGCGAAGCGCGGGACGGGTGAACAGTTGCCGGACGTCGATGAGACCGCCGTTGATATCTCCGCCGATGTAGTTGGGATTGTAATTCTCCAGCTCTTCCGTGTTGAACGTATGCCGCGCCAGGATGGTATCGCGGAAGCCCGGCGCAAACCTTTCCACCTGCTTTTCGATGGCATCCGTCATGTTTTTGCGTGAACCGTTCGGCACGTGGCAATACGCCCAGGCCGTATGCATGCCTTCAGGCGCGCGGGAGGTATCGGTAAGGCTTTGCTGGGCAAGCAGCACAAAGGGCCGTTCGGGGTGGCGGCCTGCGGCGGTGTCGCGTTCGGACTGCGCGATCTCGTTCAGCGTATTGCCGATGTGCACGGTGCCTGCGTCGCGGCAGGCCGCTGCCGTAAAGGGTATGGGAGAAGAAAGGGCCCAATCGGTCTTGAACACGCCCATGCCGTAGCGGTATTTTTCCAGCTGCCATTGGTAGACGGAAGAAAAACGGTGACCCGCGATCTCCAACAGCTGTTTGGGCGTAACGTCCAGCAGCAGGGCGCGGTGGGAAGGCAACTGCGCGAGGTTGCTGATATACGTACCGGTAACGATCGTGCCGCCGAGCGCGGTGAAACAGGATGCCAGCGCATCCGCGATCTGCTGCGATCCGCCTTTGGGCATCGGCCAGCCCTGCAAATGCCCGGTAACGGATAATACCAGCGCGATGGCGGCGGTGGCGGTATTTTCCAGCGGCTGTATGGCGTGGGCGCCCATGCCCGCCAGCAGGCCGCGGGCGTAGTGTCCTTTGAAACGCCCTGCCAGCGTGGTGAGCGGCTGCAAAGCCTTTAGCCCGAACCACGCCATTTTTAAAGGATGCGCGGGAACATGCAGCGGGCCCAGCACGTCGTTTACGATGTCCGGCCAGTCGCGCAGCAAAGGTGTTATCAGCGCGCGGTAAGCGTCTGCGTCCGCGCCTAACGAGTGTAGCGTATCGTCAAGGTTCGTGCTGAGCACGGCGGCATGGCCGTCGTCAAAAGGATGCGCGGCGGCGATGGAAGGATACAGGAATTGCAGGCCGTGATCCGCGAGCGGTAATGTTTTGAAAAAAGGGGAACCTGCGGCCAGCGGGTGAATGGCGGAGCAGATGTCGTGCAGAAAACCGGGAAGCGTTAGTTCAGCGCTGCGCATGCCGCCGCCGACGGTATCTTTCCCTTCGATAAGCAAAACGCGGAGGCCCTGCTGTTGCAGCACGATGGCGGCGGAAAGGCCGTTCGGGCCTGCGCCTGTTACAATCGCGTCGTATTCCGGGTTTTGCATGGTATAAATATACGGTAAAGGGAATTGACGGTGTATGCGTTAGCGATCTGCGGCAGCAATAATTTTATCCGATCACGCGAACATTCATTGGAGCATATGAAATCCAGTTTCCTTTATTGCATCCGCAAAAATTCCCCGTGACGCTGTTTTACGCGGGGCATCTTCAAAAATTCTCTCCAAATTCATCAGAAATAATATTATTTTTTGGTAACGTACCCGTAAACCCGGTACATATCATCTCTATTTATCAGCCCATGAAAACATCCTGGAAAATTCCACTCCTGTTCTTATGCCTTACAGCAGGGAACGCCTGCCGCCAAAACGAAGGGAAAAAATTTTCTCAGCCCGCAGATAGCGCGCTGGCGCTGGATTCCACCATCCTCGGCGTAAGCACCGTCATACAAGACCTTAACGTTCCCTGGGAAATATGCTGGGGCCCGGACGGCCGCATCTGGTTCACCGAGCAAAGCGGCTCCGTGAGCGCCGTACAGCCCGAAACGGGCGAGCGTAAAGTGATGCTTGTCATCCCGGACGTATACCGCAAACGCTCGCTCGGCCTGCTGGGCATGGCGATGCATCCCACCGAGCCATATGTATTTGTGAATTACACCCATATTAACGATGATTCGTCCATCGTGTCGCGGCTGGTGCGTTACACCCGCACGGCAGACACGCTCAAAGACCCGCGGCTGCTGCTCGAATACCCGGGCAACACCGGTCACAACGGCTCCCGCGTGACCATTGCGCCGGACGGCAAAGTGCTCCTCGCCACCGGCGACGCCGCGCGTTATCCCAACGCGCCCGATACCGCTTCGCTCAACGGCAAGATACTCCGCATGAACACCGACGGTTCCGTGCCGGCCGACAATCCTTATCCGGGCAAGCTCATGTGGAGCCGCGGCCACCGCAACAGCCAGGGCCTGGCCTACACTTCCGGCGGCAGTTTTTTTGCATCGGAGCACGGCGACGCTACCGACGATGAGCTGAACCTCATCCGCCCCAAAGGTTATTACGCATGGCCGCACATCGAAGGTTATGCGGACCGGCCTAAAGACAAAGCGTATGCGGACACGTTCGCCTTCATCCCCCCCGTATTCAGCTGGACGCCCACTCTCGCGCCCGCGGGTATCGAATATTATGCATCCGGCAATATCCCCGAATGGAAGAACACCATCCTCATGGGCACGCTCAAAAACGCCAGCCTGCGCGTGATAAGGCTGAACGAGCAACAGGATTCGGTGTTAGGGGAAACCGTTTACCTCACCGGTATTTTCGGCCGCCTGCGCGATCTCTGCGTTTCGCCGTCCGGCGACGTGTACCTCGCTACCAGCAACCGCGACTGGAACCCCGGCAACGGTTTTCCCAAAGCGCACGACGACAGGATCATCCGTCTCTCCCCCATTCCTTCCGCCGGCAACCTCACCATCCTTCCAACATCCGCCAACCTGAACACGGCGTCGCTGGCTAAAGGCGCCATGCTGTACGCCAGCTATTGCGAATCATGCCATAAACCGGACGGCCGGGGCATAAAAAAATCCTTCCCCGCACTGGACAGGAACAAAACCGTAACAGGCGACGCCGGAACATTGGTACGGCTGGTATTGAAAGGAAGCAAAAACAATGCGGACGAACAGATGCCGGGCTTTGCCTTCATGCCGGATGAAGACCTGGCGGCGGTGACGAGCTACATCCGCCGCGCGTGGCGCAACCAGGCGGACAGTATACCGGCGCCGGTTATACGAAAAATAAGAATGCAGGAAGGATTATAAGAACTTTTATTCGTCTTCCGGCTCCACGTCCGTGAGCTGGTATTTGATCGCGTAGTGCAAAGGCTGGATAGGCTTGTCATTCGCATTGGCCCATACATTCGAGAAAGAAGCGCCGTAATAAAAGATCAGCGCTACATAAAATACGAACAGCAAAAGCAGCACGATGGACGCGGACGCGCCGTAAATACTGT
>JBQCFV010000044.1:0-8442 GCA_051958695.1 Chitinophaga sp.
GCATCTATTATGCGGAAAGCATGGACAAGATCGCCGAAAACCTGCGCGAGGTAAAACCAGACGGCTTTACCACCGTGCCGCGCCTGCTGGAAAAAGTGTATGAGGCCATCATGAGTAAAGGCAACGAGCTGACCGGCATCAAACGCGGCCTCTTTTTCTGGGCCGTGGCGCTCGGCAAAAAATACGACAACAATATCAGCGGCGGCCCCTGGTACAATATCCAGCTCGCCATCGCCAATAAGCTCATCTTTTCCAAATGGCGCGAAGCGCTTGGCGGCAGGGTCACCTTTATCGTTACCGGCGGCGCCGCCTGCCAGGAGAACCTGCTGCGTATCTTCAACGCTGCAAAGATCCCCGTATACGAAGGTTACGGCCCTACCGAGAACAGCCCGGTGATCAGCGTAAACCGCCGCTACCCGCCCGGCAACACGATGTTCGGCACCACCGGTCCCGTACTGAACGGCGTGGAATTACAATTCAGCGAAGACGGCGAGATCTGCGTGAAAGGTCCCAGCATGATGAAAGGCTACTACAAACGCCCCGACCTCACCGCGGAAACCATCATCGACGGCTGGCTGCACACCGGCGACATCGGCACGCTGGTGAACGGCAAATTCCTGAAGATCACCGACCGCAAAAAAGAACTCTTCAAAACGAGCGGCGGCAAATATGTAGCCCCGCAACCGATCGAGAACAAGATGAAAGAAAGCCCCTTCATCGAACAGATCATGGTGGTCGGCAACGAACGTAAATTCGTGAGCGCGCTGATCGTGCCGTCATTCAACATGCTCAAAAAATGGATGGCGCAGAATAATATTCCATTCACTACCAACGAAGCCGCTTGCGGGAACGAGCAGGTGATCGCCATGTATGAAAAGATCGCCGAGCGATACAACGCGGGATTCAATCATGTGGAGCAGGTGAAGAAGTTCAGACTGCTGCCGCACGAATGGGGCGTAGAGACGGGGGAGATGACGCCGAAGCTGAGTTTGAAGCGGAAGGAGATTTTGGGGAAGTATAAGGATGTGGTGGAGGAGATTTATGGGGGGTAGGGGTCTGATACGATCACGTGTAAGACATTTGTATGGGATGAATGGAACGGACTATTTTGAAGGGTAATATGAAAACGTTGAGATTTGTAATGTATCTTTTTTATAGGTACTATTCGAAAGCTGGCACAAGACGGATTCCATACTTCAGCGCCCTGGGAGCGGTTGTGTTTTTGATTTATATCCACATTTTCCAGGTGTTGATCATTTTTGATCAGGTTAGTTTATTGCCCTTGGATGGCAATGATGCGCCGATTATCAGGTATGGCAAGCTGGCATTGGTTTTTCTACCTATATTCGTTTTGATCGCTCTTCTGGTAAAGCCGTCGGATCTAAAATCATCGAATTATGATAAGAACAAGGTCCGTTTGGGCGGCATTAGGCTGATTGTTTATATCGCTGTTAATGTCGTTCTGCTATTTGTATTAATGGGTATATTTAGAAAAGTGACTCCATCCCCACTTCCAATTGTTAAGCAGTCAACAGCTATCCACTAACAAGATCATAAGGGTATCTACAAAAAAAACAAAAGCCCCTTAACCAGAGCTTTTGCTAATTCTTTATACATAAAAGAGCCGTTTTATTTGATTTTCGGCGGAATCAACCGATACACCACCGGCGTCACAACCCTCGACAACAACGTAGAACTGATCAATCCCCCGATCAAAACGATCGCCAGCGGCGCGATCAACGGGTTATTGGATATCGCGATCGGCGTAAGCCCCCCGATAGCGGTCAGCGAAGTAAGCACAATAGGCAGAAAACGCACTTCCCCCGCCTCGCGTATCGCCTCGTCCAGCGTACGGCCCTGTTCGCGCAGCTGGTTGGTGAAGTCTACCAATAGAATTGTGTTTTTTACTTCTATCCCGGCCAGCGCGATGAGACCAATGATCGCGACGAAGGACAATGAATTGCCCGTGATCCACAACGCCAGCGCGGCGCCCACGATGCCCAGCGGTATTACGGACAGGATGATGAGCGTGCTTTTGAAGGTCTTGAATTCAAGGATAAGCACGGCGATGAACAAAAATACCGTCACAATAATGATGTTCTGAAAACCGCCAAACGACTGTTTCCTCGACTCCACCTCACCGCCCATTTCATAATCATAGCCGGGCGGCAGCTTCATGGCATCCATTTTCGCGATCACTTCGTTGATCACCCTGTCTGCCAGGAATCCCTGCTGTACAAAGGCTTTTACGGCCACCACGCGGCGTTTTTCCTGGTGGTTGATGTTTACGGGCGAGGTTTCCATTTTCAGCGAAGCCACTTGTGAAAGAGGAATGGCCTTGCCCTGGAGGTTGTTGACGTAGAGGTTGCGAAATACGTCCAGCGTCGGCCTCCCTTCACGTGCGCGGGTAAGCAGGATGTCGTACTCGTTGCTGTTTTTGTCGGTGTATTTTCCCAGGGTGAGCCCGGCCACGGCCAGCCGTACCGTGCGGTCTATCTGCACGAAGGGAACGCCGAGCTGCTGCGCCTTTTCAGGGATAATGTCCACCCGGATGTCGCTTTTGTTGAGATCGACGGGATTGTCCACGTACATGGTGCCGGCGGTTTTGTGCAGCATGGTTTCCACGTTGGCGGCCAGTTTGCGCAGGGTGTCCAGGTCATCGCCAAAGATGCGTACTTCTACCGGCGCGGCCACGGGCGGGCCCTGTTCAAAGTCTTTTACTTCCACTTTTGCGCCGGGGAAGGGCGTCCATTCTTTACGGAGCATTTCCATGATCTCCGCTTTCCGTTTCGGGTTGGTATGCTCGTTCAGCTGCACGAATACCTGCGCAAATTCGCTTTGCTCGTTCCGCGGGATCACGTTGTAATAAATACGCGGGTTGCCTTTGCCGACATTGCTGGCAAAATACTTCACGTCTTTTTCCTGCTTCAGCCTTTTTTCGATCTGCAATACAACACTGTTGGTATAACCGATCTTCGACTGCGGCGGCGCTTCCACGTTTACCAGGAACTGCGGCTTCTCCGACGGCGGGAAGAGGCTGAACCCGATCAGCCTGAACACGACCAGCGACCCGGCGAAGATGATCACCGTCACCACGATGGTGAGCGCCGGGTGTTGCAGCGCCTTGTCAAGCAACCGCGCATAGCTGCCATGGATCAGCTTTTTCAGCGCGCGCATAAAAATATTCCCGTCGGGGTGACCGGTATGGTGCTTTAATATTTTGCTGGTCATGAATGGGATGATGGTGAGCGACACGAACATGCTCGCCAGCACGCAGAAGATCACTGCCAGCGGCAGGCTGCGGATAAAGTCGCCCGCGCCTTCGGGCATGAATACCAGCGGCATGAACGCGATGATCAGCGTGACGGTACAGCCCACCACGGCCATACCGATCTGTCGGGTGGCTTTCAGCGTGGCTTCCAGCGCGCTATGCCCTTCGAGCATCCAGCGTTCGATATTTTCCACGACTACAATGCTGTCGTCCACCAGCAGCCCTAACGCTACTCCCAGTCCTACAATGCTGAGCTGGTTGAGGTTGTAGCCGAACAGCTGCAATAAAATGATGCCGATGGAAAGGCTTAAGGGGATGGAGATCATCACGATGACGGCCTGCCGGTAACCCAGCGGCAGCAGCGTAATGGCCACAAGGCCGATGGCAAAGAGGAAGTCGATGCCAAGACTGCCCAGCCTGCGGTTCACATTGTCCGCCTGGTCGAAATGCTGCACCATGTCGATGTTGGCGGGAAGCGTTTTGCGGAACTGCTCCAGCACCGGTTTGTACAGTTGTTGCGTTTGGGTGATGTTCTCGCCCTCTTTTTGCGCGGCGGCCACAAACACGCAGCGGTAGCCGTTCAGGCGGGTCTGGTAGTTTTCATCGGCATAACCGTAATACACTTTGGCGATGTCTTTCAAAAAAATATTCCTGCCCGCGCTGCTGTACACGATGGTGTTCTTTATTTCGTCAAGACTATGAAAATTCCCGCTGGTCTTGATATTGAAAGTGCGGTTCCCGGCTTCCACGCTGCCGCCGGGTATGCTGAGCGTTTCGTTTTGCAGGCCGGCGATCACGTTGTTGACGGGCAGGTTCATCTGCGCCATTTTTTCGAGGTCGAGCTCGGCGCGCACCTGCTGGTCGGGAAGACCGAATATCTCGACGTTCTTCAGCGCGGTGATCCTTTCCAGCTGCTCCTGCAGGTTGTCCGCATAGAATTTCAGCTTGTCCCGCGGTGCGTTCCCCGAGATCAGCGCGATCTGCAGCACGTTCACGTCGGAGGGCTGGAATTTCTCCACTTCGATAAAAAGGTTTTCCTGCGGCAGGTCGCGGCGTTTGTTGTTCACCACGCGCACCACTTCCTGGTATTTGTCTTCCACGTTGCTGCTGTATTTGTACTCGATGCGGAACACGGCGAGACCGTCGCGGATGGAGGTGCGGATGCGCAGTACGTTCTCCATGCCGCTAAATTCTTTTTCCAGCGGGTCTACGATCAGCTCTTCCATGTCTTTCGGGCTGGTGCCGGGGTACACCGCCACCACGGAATAAGTGGGGGCGTGCATTTCCGGGTCTTCGGAGCGGGGCATGTTGAGAATGGTCGTGATGCCGAGCGCAATGATCATGATAAAGATCACCAGCGTGAACTGATAATTCTTTACGGCGTAGTCTGATATTTTCATGGAAGTGGTTTATGGGATGATGCGGATGCGGCTGCTGTCCGTAAGATATGCGCTGCCGGAAATGATAAGCTGCCCGGCGTTTTCCAGACCGGCGCTGATGATCACGTGGTCTTTTTCGATGGCGGCGACGGTAACCGGTACTTTATGCGCAGTTTTGCCGTCGCTGGTAACGAACACGAAGCCGTTGCTGCCGTCGCCGTCCAGCAGGGCGTCGTAGGGAATGGCCCAGCCGGATGTGCCGCCGCTGTTTTTGGCGGTGGTGCTGACGGTCGCTTTGCCGAACATACCAAAGGCAATGCTGGAAGGCTTTTCGCCGGTCAGTTTTATATCGATGAGAAAAGCGCCGGTCGACGGATCGATACCTTCACCACGGCGGGAAACTACGCCGGTAAAGGTTTTTCCGGGAACGGACTCTACTTCCACACTGGCTTTATCGTTGAGCCGGATGGCGGCCCATTCGCGGTTGCTTACGGCCACGCGCAGCAGCCAGGCGCCGGAACCTGCGCCGTTGGTTTGAAGAATGGGCGTTCCGGGCTGTACCAGCTGGCCTTCGGAAGCGAGCTTGCGCAGCACGGAGCCATTGCGCGGCGCGGTGATCACGCTATGACTGCGGTTGAACTGCGCGGTGCGCAATTGTTGTGCAGCGATTTCTTTGGCGGTTTTTGCGTTCTGCAATTGTTCGAGCGTGGCCACGCTGTCGTTGTACAGGTTGGTGGCGCGTTGAAGGTCCCTGCCGGCTTTTTCGAAAGCCAGTTGCGCCTGTTGCACTGCGGCGTCTATTTCGGTGGGATTGAGCACGGCTACCGTTTGCCCGCGGCGGATGGCGTCGCCTTCCTTTACGGTGATGCGCTGGATGATGCCGCCTGTTTTGAAAGAAAGCATTACCTCATCGTCCGTAGTGAACGTGCCGGATACGGGGATGTTGCCGCCTGCGGACCGTTCGGACAGCGGCAGCAGCTTTACGGGCACTGCGTCATGCGCGGGAATGCCGGAGGCCGTAGGTTGGCTGCCGCATGCGCTCAGCAGTACGGGGGCGGCTAAAAGGAAAAGGAAGTACGGTTTCATACAATGTGTTTATATAGTTAGTTATGGACGTTTCCGGTTAATGGGTAAGTGGCTTGCGCGCGCTCGATATCCGCCTGCGAGATCTGCACCTGCGCCCAGGCTTGCAGCAGCTGCAAACGGGCCTGGGTGAGCTGGTTCTGCGCATCGAGCAGCTCGATGTAGAGCAGCTGCCCTTCTTTGTAAACCTTGAATTGATCGCGGTAATATTTTTCGGCCAGCTGCAGCTGCGTTTGCGCGCTGTTGAAATTCACGGTGGCGGTGCGGTGGTTGTTGGCGGCGCGATGCTGTTCCAGCTGAATACCCTGTTGCGTTTCGTTGTATGCGGCCTTCGCTATTTCGGCGTCCGCATTGGCCTGCCGGATACGGTATTTTCGCTGGCCGCCGGTGAACAGGTCCCACTGCAGATTGAGGCCCCAGAGATAATAACGGGTGTCTTTGTTGAACGCGAAATCAAATCCCTGGGAGCCGAGATCCAGGAAAGTGCTCACTTTGGGCGCGAAAGCGCTCCGTTCTTTTTTCTCCGCGAGCAATGCCATCCGGTGACCGGATTCCAGCTGGACCAGCTCTTCCCGTTGTTGTGGCGAGGCGGAGGGAAGGGTGATATGGGTATGAAGAATAGCGCTGTCGAGGATGATGGAATCCTGCAGGTTGCGGTTGAGGAGGAAGTTAAAATACGCTTTGGCATTCTTCTGCCCGTTCTGCGCCTGCACGATGCTGGCTTCCATCCGCTGCTGCTCCGTTTGCGCGCGGGTGAGGGAGGTGCTGTTGCGGATGCCGTTGTCCAGCATGCTTTTGTTCACGCGGATATTTTCCATCACCAGCTGCAGCGCGTTGCGGTAGATGTCCACCGCGCGGGAGGCCTGGAAGTATTGGTAATAGGCGGTTTTGATGTCTTTTACCAGCTGGCGTTTGTATACGTTCACGATGGCCTGCTGGCGGGTAATGTCTTCCTGACGGAGCTTTTTGGCGTACCAGATCTCGGTATTCACCAGCGGGAGGGAGGCGCGCAGTTTCGCGTCGTAGAAGTTGTCCGGCGTCAGCTGGATGGACTGGTTTTCGAGCTGCGGGAATTTCTGGCTTTGCGTCAGCTGGTTGAGCGTGGCGTACACGGAATTGAGCATGTCGCCCGTGGGAATGTCGATCGTGCGGCCGCCGCCTGCTTTGGTATAGGTGCTGATAATGCTGGCGGTGGGCATAAAATAGGCGCGCGCTTCCTGCAAGGCCATCATGCTGCGTTCCAGCTGGAAATTCTGCCGCGCGATGGCCTGGTTCCGGTTAAACCCTTCGTGGATATAGGCGTCCAGCCGGGTTTCCTGCGCAAAGGCGCTGCTGCCGAACAATCCGGTAAACACAATAATGTTTATGATCTTTGATAACATACTGAACGGTGTTTAGTATTGTGCCTTAAAAAAGCAATCCGGAGATTGCGTGTATTTTGAAAGATCGGGCGTATAAGCTTTATCGCCCGTGAAATATTTTGAATGTGCCTGCCGCTATGCCTTTATCGTCCTTAGAAATTCCTTGATCGACAGGTTGATCATATGGCTCACCTGGTCGTCCGATAGTTCCATTACCTTGAAGCGGCAGCGCACCTGCAGCGATACGAGCCCGTGACCCATCGACCAGATGGAGAGGGCGGCCACGCGCGGGTCTGAATACCGCAGCAGGCCTTTTTCCATACACTCGCTGATCGTGTCGGTGAGATAGTTGAAACAGGCGTCCCCGTTGTCCCAGTCGCCCTTTTTTTCGGCGGTGTTCATCGGTGCGCGGATGATGAACATCAGGTCGTACAGGTCGGGGTGACGGATGCCAAAGTTCACGTACGTATACGCGATCTGCTCCAGCCGTTTCCATGGACTGCGGCTCGCGGCTTCCTGCTGGAAAGCTTCGAGCATTTTGGTGAACGCCACCCTTTGAACGGCGTACAGCAGCTCGTCTTTGTCTTTATAATACAGGTAGATCGTGCCGGGGCTGTACTCGATCTTATCCGCAATGTTGCGGATAGAGGTCTTTTCATATCCGTCTTCCACGAACATCCGCAAAGCCGCATCGATGATGAGCTTTTTCATTTCCTGCTTCTCTCTTTCTTTTCTGTCGGATATTCCCATTCCGGTATTTTGTTTGCGGCACAAATATACTGAACAGTGTTCAGAAAATCCCAATTTATTTTTTCGGGTATCTTTAGCATATGATCCGACCCGCCACGCCCGGGGATGCCGCCGTAGCCGTCCCGCTTTTGTTCCACGCCATGGAGGAAATCGCCCTGAAGCTCACCGGGCTTGACGATCGGAGGGAGGCCGTTCTTATATTCGAGACATTATTCAGCCGGCCCGGCAACCAGTACAGCTACGAAAATACATTGCTGTATGAAGATGAAAGGGGGATAGGCGGGCTTATTATCGCATACGACGGCGGCAGGCTCGACGAGCTTCGCAAACCCGTGCTGGACCATATTGAACAGCTGCGCGGCTATCGTTTTCAGCCCGAAGACGAAACCGGCCCCGGCGAATTTTACCTGGACAGCATCGCGGTGTCCGAAACCAGCAGGGGTAAAGGCATTGGCAAACAGCTGATCATGGCCGCGTCGGAAAAAGGCAAACGCGAAGGGCTGGCGTTCGCGGGTTTGCTTGTAAGCACCTCCAACCCTGATGCGCAGCGGTTGTACGAGCGGCTGGGCTTTGGTGTTGTGAGGACGGTGGCGTTTTC
>JBQCFV010000045.1:0-7887 GCA_051958695.1 Chitinophaga sp.
GAAGACGGCCGCCTGCAGGGTTATTTCGAGATGCTGGGCATCCCCTACACCAGTTGCGGCATGGTCACTTCCGCGCTCACCTTCAACAAAAGCTATTGCAATAAAGTAGTGGCCGCGCTGAACGTGGTGAACGTGAGCCGTTCCGTACATATCTTCCGCGACAAGCCTTACGATACCAAAGCCATACTCGGGCAGCTGCGTCTTCCCGTTTTCGTAAAGCCCGCCGAAGGCGGCAGCAGCATCGGCATGAGCCGGGTGAACAAGGCGGAGGAGCTGGAAGGCGCCATTCAAAAAGCGTTCGCCGAAGACAGCCAGGTACTGATCGAAGAATTTATCAAAGGCACCGAAGTCACCTGCGGGCTGTTCCGCGCGCAGGGCAAAATGACCGTGCTGCCGCTCACCGAGATCCGCAGCAGTAAAGAATTTTTTGACTACGAAGCCAAATACACCCCCGGCATCACCAACGAAGTGACGCCGGCCGAGATCGCGCCGGAAGCCGCGGGCACCATCCGCAAAGCGGCGCAGGAGCTGTACGACCGGCTGAACTGCAAAGGCATCGTGCGGGCGGATTTTATCCTGGAAGAAGGCACCGGCAAAGTATATTTCCTGGAAGTGAACACCATGCCCGGCCAGAGCGAGAACAGCCTGGTGCCGCAACAGGTGAGAGCGGCGGGGCTTACCCTGAGGGCGTTTTACGGCATGCTTATTGAAGAATGCCTTGCGGCTGTTAAAAATTAAGTATACTTTGCTAATATGAAAATGTTTCACAATATCACAAGACGTTCCTTCGGCTTTAACCTGCTCGTGATCTGCGGGCTGGTCGTGCTGTTGGGAATTCTTTTCTTTATGTCCCTCAGTTTCCTCACCAGGCATGGCGAAGAAGTGACCGTGCCCGACGTGCGCGGCAAAAGCATCAAGGAGGCTACCTCCACGCTGGAGCTGCTGGGCTTTGAAGTGGAAGTGCGCGATTCCATTTACATCGACACCATGCCCGCCCTGCTCGTATACGAGCAAACGCCCGAGCGGGGAGACGTGGTGAAAACGCACCGCACCATCTTCCTCACCGTGAACAAGATCGTGCCGCCGATGGTGCCCATGCCCGACCTGGAAGGGCTTACCTACCGCAGCGCGGAAATGACGCTCCGCGCCCGCAGGCTCAACATCGGCGATACCATTTACAAGCCCGACTTTGCCACCAACACCGTTTTGCAGCAATTGCTCAACGGCAAGCCCATCAAGGCCGGCAAAGAAATACCCGAAGGCAGCAATATCACCCTCGTGCTGAGCAGCGGCACCGGCACCATGGAAAACCCCGTGCCTGAAACCGTCGGCATGACCTACCTCGAAGCCCGCGAAGTGCTGGCGGCCAGCAATCTCAATATCGGCACCGTGCTCATCGACGCCGGGGTAACCGATACGCTGGGCGCTTTTGTGTTCAAACAAAGCCCGCCGCGCCGCAACGAGCTGGGCGAGCTGAACCTGATACGCGCGGGAGAAAGCGTGGACCTCTGGCTGAGCGCCACCAGGCCCGTAAAGGATTCGCTGGCGCCCGTGCAAACGCCCGCGCCGCAACTCTAGATTATATACCTTTGTAAAAAATTTCGCATCATGCAAACTATCACACCGGAAGAACTGAAAAAACGCCTGGACAGCGGGGAAACCATCACCCTCGTAGACGTACGCGAACCGCATGAAAGGGAAGAGTTCAATATCGGCGGCATCCATGTGCCGCTGGGAGACATCCGCGCCATGCAGGTGGACGAGCTGGAAGATTATAAAGACAAGGAGCTGATCGTGTATTGCAGGAGCGGCAACCGCAGCGGGCAGGCATGCATGGTACTGGAAACCATGGGCTTCTCCAACCTGGTGAACCTCACCGGCGGCATGCTCGCCTGGCAGGAAAAGACCGGGCAATAAAACGGACGATTATTACGCAATATAAAGCCGCTCTGGAAGGAGCGGCTTTTTTATGGTTGATACGCAAATGCTAACATCATTTCGCCGGCACTACCGCGGTAGCCTCTATTTCCACCAGCAAAAACGGGCTGATCAGCCGTTGCACCTCCACCATCGTGGTGCAGGGCCTGATGGCCTGGAAAAATTCTGCGTGCGCCCGCCCGATCTCTTCCCATTTTGAAATGTCGGTAACGTACATGCGCGTACGGACCACGTCGTGCAGCGAAGCGCCTGCCTTTACCAGCGCCGCCTCTATTTTGGCGAGCGTGTGCTTGGTCTGCTCGTATGCATCGCCGATGCCGATCACTTTGTCACCGTCCTGCGATACGGTGCCCGAAACTTCCACCACATTGCCGATCCTCACTGCCCTGGAATAGCCTACTTTGGCTTCCCAGGGAGCGCCTGAACTGATGTTTGTTCTTTGCATATGTTGTGTTTTAAGTTTCGAAAAAACAGCTGCTGCCGCCCACCCAGTCCAGGTCGCGGTTGAAGTTGACACCGATCATTTTGCCTTTGCTGAGCCTTGCGAGGTTTTGCGCGAGCACGGGCGCGGGGGCATCGTCCGGCCAGCAGTACATCAGCCGGATCTCGCATTTGGCGGGGCCGGTGGGCGTTTCCACCGCGGCGGCGTATTCCACTTTCTGCTGCAGTATCCAATTCTCCGGGTCTTCGATCTGCTCCACGTCCGCGGCGGTGGGGTCGATGATCACGCCCTGGCCGGCAAAGGAAAATAGCGGTTTCAGCACGTAATGTTCAAGGTCATGCGGTAGCACGGGCAATTCGTGCAGGAACCAGGCTTTGGGCGCAAACGGGCCGTGGATAAAGGGAAGCAGGAATTTGCTGATGCGGTAATACCAGTTGGGGTGCGTAGCCCATTCCACTTCCAGCTCGTGCTGGAAATTCACGACGGCGCCCAGCTGATCTTTGTACGTGGCAAGATCTTCAAAGATCATGCGGTTGTAAATGCGGTGTATGCGCACCTTTTCGCCGTTGCGGAGATAAAAGAGCTTTTTGCCTTCCTGTATCAGCTCCGATACGCATACGGCGGGTATGCCCAGCAGGGATTCCGTGCAAACAAAGTCGATCAGCGTTTTTTGCTGGCGGGGTAATACTTCCAGCAGGATCACATTCGAGGGGTGATGATCGCCTAGAATGCAGCGGCGTAAAAGTTCCACATAGCCCGCGCGGTCAAGCCCGGGGCCGAAAGTGCTGTACGTTTCGGGCACCGGCATGTATTGGCGGTACTGCCGGGCCAGCATTTCCTGGAAACCGAACAGGCTGGGGAAGCCCTGCAATTCTATCAGCTGCGGCATCAGCCCGCCCGTTTCGTCGCGTGTTATAGCAAAGTCGGCGATGATGAACTGGGGATGATGATTTTGTTTCGGGACGAGGTAACCATCCGGTATAGCCGTTTCCGTTAGCTGCAGCAGATCGGGCCGGCGGATGACGTCTATCACCGCATCTCCCGCGGCTTTCAGCTGGGCGAATAATTTTTCGGGTACGAACACGGGCGTTTCGGCCACCCTGAAAGCGGGCGTGACGCCGGTTTCCACCGTCAGCGACGCCAGGAGGTCCGCATAACGGGCGGGTGTGAACTGTTGATTATAGGCCTGGCGTATGTTCGGGATCATGATCAGGTGGTTTGGGTGAGCTGGTAATCCAGGGCTTCTTCGAGGAAGTTGGGCAGCAGCGTGTTGTGTGTGAGCAGGATCTTGTCCGGCTCCGTGAGCAGCTCCAGCATGTTATCGAATTTCTCGCGCCCGTGCTCCTGCACGACTCTCTTTTGCTGCGCGGGCGACATGAGGTATTTGCGCATCCCCGGCGCGTCCGCCTCGGGATGGAATTGCGTGCCGATCATGTAAGGCGAGAAGCGGATGGCCATGGTGGCCCTTTCCAGCGGTACATGCGGCCTTTCTTTTTCGATGGCGAGTATTTCGGCGCCCATGGCGGAGAGCCTGGCCTCGTTGGGCTGTATCACCTGCCAGTTGCGGCTGTCTACGATATAATACGGGTCGGGGAGGCCGTTGAACAGGTGCTCCGTTTCGCCGGCGGGTGTTTTATGCACGGGGAATACGCCGAAAGCGGGCGACCTGCGGCGGCAAACGGCGCCCAGCTCGAAATACCTGCAAACGATCTGGAAGGAGTGACAAATGAGGAAGACGTATTTTTTACGGCTGCCCGGGCGGAGGTTCCATTCCAGCAGTCTGTTCATCCATCCGAAATAGGCTTTTTCCCAATCGCTGCCCGCACTGTCCACCGGGCTGCCGGGGCCGCCGGTGGAAATGTAAACGTCGTAGCTGAGGTCGGGTACCTGCCGTTGCCGCCGTACGTCAAATTCATTGATCTGCAACGGCACCTGCGCCGTTTCGGCGAATTGCAGCAGCAGTTCGCGAATACAGCGCAGGCCTTCGTTGGGCACGCCTTCGTATAGGTCGAGTATAGCTATTTTCATTTGCTCATTTACGTCTTTTTTTCAATGGCCAAATGGGATCTTCGATCTCATCAGTTCATTTACGTCTTTTCAGTTGTCTGATGGGACCTTCGGTCTCATTTGCTCATTTACGTCTTTTTCATTTGTCCCACCCCACAAAATTACGGCAGAAACCGCGATTGTATATAATCCACCACTTTCACAAAATCACCATCGTTCTCTTCGAAGATCTTTAGTTGTTTATCCGCACCCGTGCCTTCCGTCAGGATGCGGTTCACCCCGTCCACTACGGCGGAGCGCGCGCCGAGATCATCCAGCACATCGTCCACAAAATCGAGCAGCTCGTATATCAGCGCCCGCGTATTCACCTCCATTTCCTTGCCGAAATCGATCAGGTTCCCGTCAATCCCGTACCGCGAAGCGCGCCATTTGTTCTCGTTCACCAGCGCGCGGTTGTAAATAATGAAGTTGAGGTTCTGCGTGCGCAGCTTGTAGATCTTTACGCAGATCGCCTGGAAAAGCGCCGCCAGCGTGATCGTTTCCGGCACGGTGAGCGGCACGTCGCAGATGCGGAACTCTACGGTATTGAAGAAAGGATGCACGCGAAGGTCCCACCACACTTTTTTCGCATTGTCTATGCAATTCGTTTTTACCAGCAGCTTGATGAAGTTGTCATATTCCTCGATGCTCGTGAAAAAATCGGGAATGCCGGTGCGCGGGAATTTGTCGAAAACCTTGGTGCGGAAGGATTTGAAGCCGGTGTTACGCCCTTCCCAGAAAGGGGAGTTGGTGCTCAGCGCAAATACGTGGGGAAGAAAATACCGCACGCTGTTGGCGATATGCAGCGCCATTTCCCGGTTCTCCATACCCACGTGCACATGCAGTCCGAAGATGAGATTGGAGCGCGCGGCGTCCTGCATTTCGTTCACCAGCTCAAAATACCGCGGGGGATCGGTGATGAGCTGCTTTTCCCATTTCGAGAAGGGATGCGTGCCCGCCGCGCCGATGCTGAAACCAAGGTCCCCGGCTATCTGCGTGATGGTCTGCCGCAGCAGCAGCACGTCCTGGTACGCTTCGTCGATGTTGGCGCATATCTGGGTGCCCACCTCCACCACGGCCTGGTGCATTTCCGCTTTCACTTTGTCTTTTATCACTTTCTGCGCCTGCTCCACGATCTTCTGCTCGTGCGAGCGCAGTTCCCGCGTCTGCGGGTCCATGACCATATATTCTTCTTCGATACCGAGTGTAAAGGCTCCGTAATTCATGTCGTGTGAAGGTTTCAGCGGTGAAGTTCGTGAATTATTTGCGATCCTGCCGTACCGATGCGCGCAGCCAGCTGCCCCAGGTGAGGTTGTTTTTCCCGTTTTCCTGCGCTGCCGCCCGTTCTAGGGCGTACTTCGCGGCGTGTTCCACCACCCATTCAAAATTGTTGTCGCCGATGGACCGCCGGTCGGCATCCGGCGCGGGGTTGCAAAAGTCGATGGCATAAGGTACGCCGTCGCGCACGGCAAATTCGACGGTATTAAAATCGTATCCCAGCGAACGGTTCAGCAGCAGCACGTATTTTTCCATCAGTTTTTTTAAAGGCGCATCAGGCATAAAGGCCGCCCGGTACCGCTTTTCGGGCTCGTTGCGCGGCTCGTAGGGCATAATGTGCGTGTATTTGCCGCCGATGCAGTAGCAGCGGTAATAGGACTGGAAAACGATCTCTTCCTGCAGCAGCATTACGTGCCGCCCGGTTTGCGCATGCAGCTCGAAAAATGCTGCTTCATTCTGCACGCGGTACACATTTTTCCAGCCGCCGCCCGCAAAAGGTTTCATGTATGCAGGGAAGCCGGTTTGCGCGAAAATGGCTTTCCAGTCCAGCGGGTATTGCAGGTTGCGGAAGCTGTCGGCGGTGGTATCGTCCGGCAGCTCGAAGCTGGGCAGCAGCGCCGTTCTGGGCACGGGCACGCCTGTATGAAGCGCGATGGCATTGTTGAAGAATTTTTCGTCGGCGCTCCACCAGAAAGGATTGTTGATCACGGCGGCGCCCTGCAATGCAAGGTTCTTCAGCCAGGCGCGGTAAAACGGCACATCGTGCGAAATGCGGTCGATCACCACGGCGTATTCCGGCGGGCCGCCCTGCAGGGCTTTGCCGATCAGCACGGGTTCCGCCGTCATGCCCGGGCCGCCATAGCGGTTCACGCGTTGGATGAACGCTTCCGGAAACGTGTTTTCCTGCCCGAAAAGGATGCCGATCTTTTTCACGCTGATTACTTTAGTAAAGACAAATAGTGCGGCAGCATTTCCCGCCATACGGGCCAGTCGTGCGTCGTGTCGGGCCGTACGTCCAGCCAGTGCTGTATGGATTTGTTGTGAAGGATGCCGGAGAACTGCTCGTTCTGCCCGCGGGTAACGTCCCTTTCGGCCGCGCCCAGCACAATGCCCATCCGCCAGAGGTCGGGATGCATGTTGTCGGGCATGAAGTCCATGGGATTGTTGAAGTAGATGTTATCGTCGTAATGCCCTTCCGTTCGCGAGCGGATATCGAAAAGCCCGCTCATGGAAAACAGGTACGATACTTTTTCGGGATGCCTGAACGCGAAATTGGCGGCATGGTACCCGCCAAAACTGCAGCCTGCCACGGCAATGCGGCTATGCCCCGTTTCCGCTTCGATGCGCGGCAGCAGCTCGTGCATCAGCAGCTGGTCGTACAGGGTATGGTTGCGCGCACGGTCCGCCGGGTGTATCGCGGCATTGTACCAGCTGAGGGAATCAATGCCGTCCGGGCAATATATCTTCACCCGTCCGTTTTGCACGAACCACGATACGGCCTCTATCAGCCCCCGGTCTTTCCCTTCGTAATACCGCCCCATGGACGTGGGGAACAGGATGAGCGGGTAACCGGCGTCGCCGAAAACCAGCATTTCGAAGGTGCTGCCAAGGTAAGAGGATTGCCAGGTATGATAGTTTTCAGTCAAAGGACCGGGTTTTATGGATACACGCCGTTGCGGCAAAGGATACGTTACGAATTTCACGAAAATTTGCGGGTTCTCAAAAATGGCGGGGAATTATTTGGCGGCGCGGGCCGGGATTTATTTTGAAGCGGGCAGGAGCGTGTCGAGGAAGGCTTTCCAGGCGGCGTCCTGCCGGATAGTAAGGTGGTGGGGGTAGGTGGAAAAGTTGTCGTGGTAGAACGTCGCCATTACCATACGTAGGTCTGCCGTGTCTTTTACGTAATAATAATCCCTGCGGCGGCAGTCCTGCTGGATGGAACCGGCATGTACGCCGGTAACGAGCAGGCGAAGCTGGGTGCCCGCGGCGTCGGCGATGGAAGCCTGCGTTTCGTTCAGCTCGGCGCCGGGTCTGCAACCGGGAATGGTAAGATCGGTAACGAGCAGGAAAGGATACGCGGCGTCGGGCGCGGCGGCCTTCAGCGAAGCGTTCACCTCGTATTTGGGCGCACTCCGGGGAGCCTGCTGGCCAAACGCGGGCAGAACGAGCAAAAGAACAGGCAT
>JBQCFV010000046.1:0-2964 GCA_051958695.1 Chitinophaga sp.
ATGGGTTACGACGGCGTGGAAAAAGCCTACGCCATCCAGGCCGGCCGCGAGCTGCGCGTGATCGTGGAAAGCGAAAAAGTGACCGACAACGACGCCGACCGCCTCAGCTTCGAGATCGCCAACAAGATCCAGAACGACATGCAATACCCCGGCCAGATCAAAGTAACGGTGATCCGCGAACGCAGGGCCGTGAACGTAGCAAGATAATCCGCAACCGGTATATGGGACGCCGCAGTACATCCGTGCTGCGGCGTTTCTTTTTTGCTTCATTTTACCTATCTTACCTCTCCACAAAAACTACGGTAAAATGAAAACAAGATGGCTTGCGCTGGCCGTGATCGGGATACTCTCCTTCAGCACCGCCTTTGCGCAAAAGCAGCACAAACTCTTTAATGGTAAGAACCTCAAAGGATGGAAAATTCACGGGACCGAAAAATGGTATGTTGAAGACGGCGAACTGATCTGCGAAAGCGGCCCGGACAAACAATACGGTTATCTCGCAACCGACAAAACCTTCAAGGATTTCGAGCTGACGGTTGACTTCAAGCAGGAAGCCAACGGCAACAGCGGCGTGTTTTTCCACTGCTCGCTGGACGGTACCAAGATCGCGGGCTGGCAGGCGGAAGTAGCGCCTCCGGGCAGCAACACCGGCGGTATCTATGAATCCTACGGCCGCGGATGGCTGATCAAGCCAGCCGCTGAAAAGGACAAGAACCTGAAGATGGGCGAATGGAACACGATGACAGTGGTCGTAAAAGGCGACAACGTGACCACCTATCTCAACGGCGTGGAAATGATCACGCTCAACGATGCGAAGATTGGCGCGAAAGGCGGCCAGATCGCGCTACAGATACACTCCGGCGGCGGCATCAAGGTGCGATGGAAAAATATTAAGATCAGGGAGATCAAAGGATAATCACCTGTAACGGGCTGTCTCAAAAGTAACTTGACGGGGTTTTCGCATCTCGTAAAATACTTTTGAGACAGCTTTTTTTATTGCTTTTATTTGCAGCATGACTTTACAGCAACAGCTTTCAGAAACCACCGCATACCTGCGCCAACAGGGCTTTTCCAACGCCATCGCCGGCATCGTGCTGGGCACCGGGCTTGGCGAGCTGATCAGCCGCATCGACGTTAAAAAAAGCATTCCTTACGGTGAAATACCGCACTTCCCGGAGTCGACCGTGGAAACGCACAAAGGTCACCTGATATACGGCCTTATCGGTAAAACGCCCGTGATCGCCATGCAGGGGCGTTTTCATTATTATGAAGGATACACCATGCAGCAGATCACTTTTCCCATCCGCGTGATGAAAGCCCTCGGCGTGCAGCAGCTGCTATTGAGCAATGCAGCTGGCGGCATGAATGCGGCTTTTAAAAAAGGCGACCTCGTGCTGCTGAACGACCACATCAACCTGCTGCCCGAAAATCCTTTGCGCGGCCCGCACGACCCTGCCTTTGGCCCCCGTTTCCCGGATATGAGCCGGCCCTACAGCCCCGCGCTCGGCGAAAAGCTCAAAGCCGCCGCCATTCAGCAAAATACATCTTTGCATGAAGGCGTGTACGCGGCCGTGATGGGCCCTAATCTCGAAACCCGCGCCGAATACCGTTTTCTCCGCATGATAGGCGCTGATCTCGTGGGCATGAGCACCGTGCCGGAAGTGATCGTCGCCAACCAGGCAGGGCTGCCCTGCGCGGCGGTATCCGTTGTGACGGACGAATGCGATCCCGATCACCTGGAGCCGGTGTCCCTGGCGGAGATCATTGCGGTGGCGGCCAAGGCGGATAAGGTGTTGAGCGGGATATTTGCGAGTGTGGTGGAGGGGATGGGGGAGTGATTCCCGGTCCGGCAGCCGGGATGGCCGTCGCTTAAATAGGTTTACCGGGTTAAAAATAAAATCCCGGGACCGGTTTATATCTCTTCGTGCAAATTCAGCTGAAATCAAGGACGGCTATGTTGAAGCACTTTTTTATAAACCGGCAATATCGGAGGTCGTTTTTTCGGTGGATCAGGACGGTATTTACGAGAACGGAATACCTTTTGGGAAGGGTCATAGGATGGAAATGCCGGTGCTTTGCGGATAAGCCGGCTGATAACATTCACTAAAGATGGGTGGGATAAGACGAGAAACCGGTCATTCGTCATCGTCGCCCTCTTCGTCGTTCAACCGGTCATCGGCGTCTTCAAATTCTTCTTCGAGATCGTCTTCTTTTTCGAGGTCGTCTTCGTCGTAGGGGTCTTCTTCAAATTCGAGCGTTTCATCATCGTCTTCGTCCTCGTCTTCGTCCTCGTCTTCGTCCTCGTCTTCCTCTTCGTCTTCATCCTCCCCCTGCGCAACTGCGGCGAGGGTTTGCAGCATGCTGCGGTAGTCTTCTTCGCGCAGGTTTTGCAGGGTTTCGAACGCGATCCCGGCGGTGCCGTCGGATTTTTGTGTGATCATTTTCACGGGATTTTGTGATAGGAAATTTACGGAAAAAGCGTGGGGGAAAATGAATATGAATTTTCGTAATTGGTGGAATTGCGGCGGGTAAAAGAGCAGGGGATTGTTGGCTTTCTGGGCGAATGTATTTGGCGTGAGGTGTTAACACCTGCTGGTAAGGCTTGCCGGGAAACGTGCATCTGAATGAAAGGTGTTAACACCTGCGGGCGAGGTTCTCCCTGCAATCTATATGCCTGCTGAAAGGTGTTAACACCTTTCAGCAGGATTCACCGGCAATGTGTATGGCGTAATGGAGGGTGTTAACGCCTATAGTTGGGATTCATCAGCGAGATATAGTTTGTGATGAAAGGTGTTAACACCTACCCGGCGAGATTCACCAGCGAAATATACGTTGTAATGAAAGGTGTTAACACCTACCCGTCGAGATTCACTCGCAATGTGTATGGCATAATGAAAGGTGTTAACACCTGCCCGTCGAGATTCACCAGCGAAATATACGTTGTAATGAAAGGTGTTAACACCT
>JBQCFV010000047.1:0-4707 GCA_051958695.1 Chitinophaga sp.
AACAAGGCTCCGTCCGCCGCCGTAAAATTCTCTTTCACCGTTCCCGCCAGCCGGTCGAATTTTTCCAACGCGGCGCCGGTGGAGGGCTGGGGCAGCACGCTCACGACTTTCTTTTCCTGCCGCTTCTCTCCCACTACCAAGCTCAACATTGCGCCCGCGCCCACGCCCAGCCAGGAGGTAACATTGTAACGTACATGCAGCGGCACTACGTCCATGGTGGTTCTGCTGCGGATCTCGTAATTCTCGCGGCCCTGTACGATAAATTTCCGGTCGCCGATGGCGGTATCGCGCTGGTCGCGGAACGATGATACCAGCACTTCATTTTTTTCCTGCAGACCGAGGTACAGCTCCGCCTGCAGATACACGCGGTAGGGCGCATACGTGGAAACGCTGAACCCAAGCGAGCCTGCGGGCAGACCGAAGGGCATTTCATTTTTCCCCGAACCAATGCCGTAGCCCATGATCACGCCCGGCGAAATGCCCGGCATCCAGCGGCCTTTGGAGCGGTTGGTGATCACGGGCTCGTTGCGGTCGAATACGATGGAGGCCTGGCTGCTGAACGGAAGTTTTTTCAGCTCTTTCCCGAACCGGATACGGTATTTGATAAATCCTTTGGTGGAGTCGGCGTCTTCCACGCCCTCCTGCCGGATGCCTTTGAGGTAAATATTGTTGAACACGAAAAAGATGCTGTCTTTCCGCACGATCGTATCCAGGCAGCTTTGGCGTTCGTAAGCGGAATCGCACATCACGCATTTCGGGGAGAAGTCGGTGATCTCGAGTGACTGCCCGTTGAGCATGCCCGGTACGGCCACGCCGATGGCGACCTTGCTGGCCGGGCCTTTGCCGGTATTCTGAAATTGCACTTTATAACTCAGCTCTTTCGATTTACGCACGAAGCGGTAGTTCATCCTGCGGTTCTTCAACTGCATGCGGTTGGGGTCGTGCGAGGCTACGATCTGCATGTCCAGGTTGAACTGGCTCACGGGCATGAGCGGATCGTCCGGCACGAACAGGCTGCTGATGGTCACCACGGCGTTCGTGTCTTTGATCATTTCCGGCGTGGTTTCCATCGACAGGAAAAGATATTTTTCCTCGCCCGCCTGCAGGTCTTCCACTCTCCATACATGCTGCCCGCGGAACAACGATCTTTTTTCTTCCAGCAAAGCCGCTACGGTGGCCGTTCTTTCGGCAGTCCAATTCCGGTTGGCGGAAGGCCCCGCCAGCGGCAGGTACAACTCTTCCCCCGGCGCAAAGGCCAGCACGGAATCCATCACCGACCTGCGTTCGCCGTGATATGCACGCGCATCCGTCATTACAAAGTTCTTTTGGGAAAACTGTTTTTCATTGTAGAACAGCAGCAGCGAACCGCTCACATTGCCCGTAACGCCGGGATGCCGGTAACCGATCACGGTCACCATTTCCTCGCCGGGCCTGGGCATGCGGTTAGCCTTCATCGCCAGCATGTCCGTTCCCTGGAAAAAGCCCGTGGGACGGTCTGCTGCCGCGTACGAAGCCTTTTTTACCTTCAACTTGCGTGGTTTGCTTTTGGGCGCTTTGCCATCGTCGTAATTATTGGTGGCGTACAGGCGTATCTCGTAATCGCCGGTATCTTTGAAGTTATGCACCGGTGTGGGGGAGAAAGAAAATGTGCCATCGCCGAACTCCCAGAAATAGGTATAGAACGCTTCGGGCGCGCCGGCGATCTGCCGCAATGGCCGCAGCACCGCGCTCAGCGAGGCCCTGTTCTGGTCAAGCCCGATCTCTATCCTGGCGGGAATGGTGTCGGGCGCGGGCAGCTGTTGTGCCGCCGCCGGCAGCGCTATGGCGAAAAATATGATCGCTGCGTGGATACGTTTGTTCATATAGCGGTATTTAGGGTAAAGACTGGCGCTCCCATGCGGACATCAATCCCGTTAATATACCGTTTTTCCGTCAACAACAAAAGGCGCTCCCGCGTGGTACGGGAGGCCTTGATAGTGTATCTGGCGTTAACAGGTCAGGAGCTTTTTCATCAAGAGATCAACGGGAAGAGTGATTTGTTACCCCGGTATTTTTAATATCTTTAAAATATATGTCCACACAAACCCCTCATGCAGACCAACACTTTATCCACGCCCTGCTGCACAACGATGCGCAGGCGGTGGAGGAGATATACCGGCGGTTCTCCCCGCGGGTAAAGCAGTATGTGACGCAGAACAGCGGCACGGCAGACGATGCCGCGGACATCTTCCAGGAATCCCTCGTGGATATTTACAACCAGGCCCGTTACAAAAACCTTGTGCTGACCTGTCCTTTCGAGCCTTTCCTGCTGATGGTCTGCAAGCGCAAATGGCTCAACGAGCTAAAGAAAAGAGGCCGGCAGGGGGTAACAAAAGACCTGGATGAGCAATTTAACCTGGGGGAAGACAGCTTCCGCGATGCGGAAAAAACCTGGGCAGACAATGAAAAGGCGCGCCTCTTTAAAGCCATGCTGGAAAAGATGGGCGAACGCTGCCAGGAGATCATCCGCTGGTCGCTGACGGACAAACCGCAGGAAGAGATCGCATCAAAACTGGGCGTTACTTACGGCTATCTTCGCAAAAAGAAGTCGGAATGCATGGCCGCACTGATCGGCGCGATTAAAGAAAACCTTTCAAAATGGGGACTGACATGAACGAACAGGATCACGAATTAATAGAACGGTACCTCTCCGGTGACATGGACGAGGCTGCCAGAACCGCCTTCGAGGGCCGCCTCGAACGCGAGCCGGAGCTGATGCAAACGCTGCGCGACTGGCGCGACGTGCAGGAAACGCTCCGCCATTCCCTTCAGCCGGATACGGACCGCGACGAGCTGAAAAAAACGCTGCATTCCCTCCGCCCCGTGATCACGAAACAGCCTTCAAAAGTAGTGCGGTTCAACCGCTCGCTGATCACCGTGGCTTCGCTGGCGGCGGCGGTGGCGCTTATATTGTATTTCAGCCCCTGGGAGCATGACCTTTACCGGCAATACGGTACGAAAGAAATGATCTCTCCCGCCGAACGCGGCACCAGCGCCGATACGCTGCTCGCGCAGGCCGCGGAGCAATTCAATCATCATCATTATGACCAGGCCGTCGTTACGCTTGGCAAAGTGCTAACGCAGCAGCCTGACAATGCGTACGCCCGTTATTACCGCGGCCTTTCCTATCTTCAGAATAAGCAGCCCGCTCTTGCGCGGCCCGATCTTGAAGCGATTTATAACGGCGAATCCGTGTTCAAATACCAGGGTGCGTTTCATGTAGCGCTCAGTTATCTCCGGGAAAAAAACGAGGAAAAATGCCGGGAGTGGCTGGAAAAGATCCCTGAAGACGCGGATAATTATGAGAGGGCGAGGGAATTGCTGGAGAAGTTGTAGGGGAGGTGTAGAGACGTGAGGAATGTTGAAGAAGTTGAAAGACGCGGAAAACGAATGTTGAAAAGTGGCGGGGAAAGACATGGAAGCATAAGGAATGTTGAAGAAGTAGCAGGGAAGATGCGGGAACACGGGGAAATGTTGAAAAAAAATTTGCCGGATAAATTAAACATCGTAATATTGCGATAGATATGGGATTGACAAAATCAGAAATATTCACCGACAAGCAGAACAAGCTGGCTGCCATGATGAAAGCGCTGGCGCATCCGGCGCGCATCGCCATCATCCAGCACCTTATCAGGGCGCAGGCCTGCATCTGCGGCGACCTGGTGGATGAGCTGGGGCTGGCGCAGGCCACCATCAGCCAGCATCTGAAAGAGCTAAAAAACGCCGGGCTCATACAGGGCACCATCGAGGGCACCAGCGTTTGCTACTGCATCGACCCGAAAGTGTGGAAACAGTACAAAACCGCCTTCGATACGTTCTTCGTGGCTTATACCAACAGCTCCTGCTGCTGATTTTTTTTGATCCTATCTATCGCAATATTGCAATAAATGAATAAAACGTTCCTTATGGCAACGCCTGAACAGTTAAAAGAGATCGTAAGGCTGAAATACAGCGAAATAGCCTTGCAGAGCAAGGAAGAGAACGCCGCCTCCTGCTGCGGGGCCGGCGGCTGCTCCACCGAAGTGTACAACATCATGACGGACGATTATACCGGCCAGGAAGGTTACGAGCCGGACGCCGACCTGGGCCTGGGCTGCGGCCTTCCCACGCAGTTTGCAAAGATCGGCAAAGGCGACGTAGTGATCGATCTCGGCTCCGGCGCGGGAAACGACTGCTTTATCGCAAGGGCCATGACCGGCGACACCGGCAAGGTGATCGGTCTAGACTTCACGCCGGCGATGATCGAAAAAGCGCGCGCGAACGCGGAAAAGCTCGGTTATCACAACGTAGAGTTCCGGCAGGGCGATATTGAAAAAATGCCTGTTTCCGCCAACGTTGCCGATGTGGTGGTGAGCAATTGCGTGCTGAACCTCGTGCCTGACAAAAACGCCGTGATAAAGGAAATATTCCGCGTGCTCAAGCCCGGCGCACACTTCAGCATATCCGATATCGTGCTGGAAGGGGAATTGCCCGCCAACATCCGCGAAGCGGCTGAAATGTACGCGGGCTGCGTGGCCGGGGCGATACAAAAAGACACGTACCTGGGTTTCATCCGGCAGACCGGTTTCGGGAACATCACCATCCAGAAGGAAAAAAAGATCATCATCCCGGACGACATCCTCCGCAACTACCTGGACGACGCCGCACTGGAAGCCTTCAAACAAAGCG
>JBQCFV010000048.1:0-3475 GCA_051958695.1 Chitinophaga sp.
GAGCGCCAGCACACCGCCGCGCGGGAACTGCTCGGCCACCACGCCGAGCATGGTGCCCCAGAGGAACGTTTTGCCCAGCGCGTACACCGTAGCCGCAAGTATGATAAAGATGCCGGTGGAGTATGAGAGGAACTGCAGCCCCGCAAAAGCGATCGTGGCGCTGACGGCCAGCAGGCCGAGCGGGGAAAACCGGTGCACGAACGGCCCGGAATAGAACCGCAGGATGGCCATGATGATGGAGGTGTAGATCAATACCCATCCGCCTTTAAACCCGACCTTCGCCATTTCGGGCGTCATGAGGTCGGTGATCCAGCTGTCCGTTCCCAGTTCGGTAGTGGCCAGCAATATCATGATGAGCAGCAGGAGGATGAACATCGGTCTTCCCCAGCTGCGCACCACCAGCCCCGCAGCGCCGGTGATAGCAAGCGTTACCACGATCTTGCCCGTCAGCGACCAGTCGAGCAGGCTGCCGATCTGGAACGTGCAAAGGCTTACGATAATAAAGATGCCGCCAATGCCTACTTCCTTCACCATGTCCAGGTACGATACGCCGGCCTGCACCCGTTCGCTCACGGGGAACTTCCGGTTAAAGATCATCAGCCCGTACACCAGCACCGGCACAAGAATGAATCCCATCATATACGTCCACTTCACGCCGATGTGCATCAGGCCAATGCCGAGCAAACCTGCCAGCACCATACCCGCGGGCCATCCGGCATGCAGTATGTTCAGCCACTTTGTTTTTTCTTTCGGGTACAGGCTGGCCACCACGGGGTTCACCACCGCTTCGGCCGCGCCGTTGCCCAGCGCGAACAGCAGCGTGCCGTAATACAGCATCCAGTAACCGTCCGCCAGCACGGTGAGCAGCACGGAGCCGCAATGACAGAGGAACGCGAACACCATCGCGCTTTTATAGCCCACCCTGTCGATGATAAGACTGAACAGCACGATGCTGATGCCGAAGGGCCAGAAGCTGACGCCGAATATTTCGCCCTGCTGCGTTTTGCTGAGACCGAACTGTATGCCCCAACCGTCCATCAGGAACGAACGGAACACAAAGCCGAAGGCCGAGGCCACCAGCACGGTAAAACAGCCCCAGAAAAGCAGCCTGTCGCCGTTTTGCGGCCGGAATGAGGCAGCCTGTACATCCTGCGCCGAAGCGGATGAGATCATTTCCATGCGAATAAATTATACGGTTTAACGTTTGCCGGTGAGGCTGCTGATAAGGGCGGTCTCTGCCGGGTCGTACGGCGTGCCGTTCTGCCGGAAGATGTCGTGGAACCATACCTTGGGCTCGCTGCCGTCTTTAATGGGCATGTTCCAGGCATAGATCGTATTGCTTTTCCCCGCTACCAGCCCCCAGTTGATCGCGATGATCTTTCTTTCTTTCAGCCCGGGCAATATATTTTTAAAATAGCTGCCTCTTGTGCGCGCCATGTATTCCGTGCAGATCAAAGGTTTGCCCGTAACGCGCGCCAGCGAATCGGCCACGCGGAAATGACTGTCCGCCCCGTTGTAATCATGATACGTGATCACGTCGGAATTTTCCAGCTGGTACTGCGTCAGTTCTTTCAGCTTGAAATTCCACACACCCGCGCTCAAAGGCTGGTCGGGGTTTACGGTGCGGCCCCAGCTGAACACTTTTTGCAGCAGCGGCATACTTTTGTTGCCGTAGCCGGAATTACCCGGTTCGTTGTACACATCCCAGAGCAAAATACGTTTATCGTGTTTGAACTCGGTGAGCACGGCCTTTACATATGCTTCCAGCGTGGAGATCAGCGCGGGATCGGTATGCAGCAGCTTCCCGGGGTCCTGCAGCCAGCCTGAGTTGTGAATGCCGGGTTTGGGAGCGGGCTGCCGGCCTGCTTTATAGGTATCGTTCCAGCAATCGTCGAAGATCACGAAGATGGTTTTGATCTTGTACCCGTCCGCAATGTCGAGGTATTGTTTCATGCGGTCGATAAAACCGGCCTTGTCCGTTTCCCAGGCCACCTGGTGCAGGTATACGCGCATCACGGTCATGCCGATGCCCGCGGCATAGCCGAGGTCGCGGCGGATGGTGGCGGGATCGAAAGATTCCTTCTGCCACATTTCCAGCTGGTTGATGGCACTGGCAGGATAAAAGTTCGCGCCTGCCATCCAGGGCACGTTACTGTACCATTCATTGGCCTTTTCTTTTGACCATACTGCTCTTTCCTGCTGCGCGTAGGTTGACAGGCAGGCGGTCATCAGCCACAACAGGATCACACTTTTCACATAAACCTGTTTCTTTCGTATTGCCGGTTTTTGTTGACGGTAATAAAAGGCGGCCGCTCTTGCCGGGAGCGGCCGCGCTGTATAAGATCTTTTAGAGATCAAGTTTTACGATGGGCGAAAAGATCATGTCTTCCACCCCCGCGATCTTCAGCCCGATGCGCGCGTACACGTAACTCTGCGCGGGCGACAATGCCGGAACGGTTACGCTGAGCGCCACGTTTGCCGGGTCGATAATATCCGCGCCCGCCATGGATGCGGAAGCTACGTTGTAATTGCCCGCGCCGGACACGAACGCCGTTTTGTTGATGTACAGGCTTACCTTTTCCACATCTTTCGCATCGGCGCCGGTGATCACTTTTTCGATGCTGAACGTACCGTTCACCTTATCTCCCGCCACGCTGAACTGCGGCTCGCGTATCATGTAATACGGCGTCACTTCCAGGTCGAGCTGCTGGCTGCCACGCAGGTTCACCACCACGGTATCGGGATCGCCCGCGGGCGTTCTTTTCCAGAGGAAAGGCCCCTGACCGTTCGGGATAATGAGCTTGTATTCCCCGTCGAACAGCAGCAGGGAATAGCTGCCGTCCTGTTTGAAAGAGGTGTTGCTGATAGGCCCGAGCTTCCCGAAGCCGTACTGGTATACCTGGTACCCCACCTGGTCGGCTTCCACCTGTATCTCCGCGCCTTTGTAATGGAGCCTGCCGCTGAGCATGGAGGCCGGCGGATCGTAGTTGTCCTTTTCGCAGGCGGTGGCTGCCATACCGGTGATAAGCACTGCGATGATATATTTCGGTAATGTCATGATCGGAGTTTTTTGATTAATCCTGGTTCGGTTGTTTTACGATCTTGGGATTGTTGGAACGGATGTTGTTGTCGATGAAGGAATAATAATTTCCCATCCTGAAACGGTTCGCACCGGTCACCAGCGGGCTTTTCACCACCTTGTACACCCATTTGCCGTGGTTCGCGGCGCCGGGGTTGTGGATCTTGTAGCTCCAAAGACCGAAGGGCTGCGTGTTCCTTTTGTTCGCCGCGCCGATGTTCGACAGCAGGTCGGCTTCGCTCATCGCCACACCGTCCCAGATCACATGTGCATGACGCCAGCGTTTCTGATCGAAAAGAATATGCCCTTCGAATGACAGCTCGGCCCTGCGTTCGTGCATGATGCGCGCCATGGTGATGTCGCCCGCCTGCAGCTCCGTCAGCAACCCCGCGCGTT
>JBQCFV010000049.1:0-2505 GCA_051958695.1 Chitinophaga sp.
CACATAATACGCCGCCCAATGCATAGGTCAGTTCCATGGAAATATTCAGCCGGCCAAAACCCAGCTTTTCTGAAAAAAATGCATACAAACCGAAAAGGATAAAAAATATACCTCTTATCAGTTCGCCCATCGGGCGGTATGACACATTCATCCGTTTGTTCGTGTTATCGTTCTCCTGTTGCATTAGTGGCAAATTACAAGTATACAAAAAAAATTGTTTTTTCCTAGTTATGAAAACTTAATTCGTTTGTTAAAAAACCCGCCAGGCCTGGTGCGGGAGCCTTATTATAAAGATGCGCCGATTGCCGGATTCCATATTACACGAAAGTTTTAACATATGCAATTGTGCGGGAATACGTTATACGGTTCGCTGAAAATATGGTAGTTTTGCGCACTGGAAAACGGGGAAAGGCAGGTGGGAAGAGGATATTTAACAAAATGACTCTCAGCCGATTACCTGTTAAGAAATAGTAATACTGATGAAGATTTTAATGGTTTGCCTGGGCAATATCTGCCGCTCTCCCCTCGCCGAAGGCGTGCTGCGGCACCTGAGCGAGCAGGAGGGTCTTGGCTGGGAGATCGATTCCGCCGGCACCGGCGACTGGCATGTGGGTCATCCGCCCGATCCCCGGTCCGTACAGGTGGCACGCCGCAACGGGATCGACATTTCGAAGCTCCGGGGACGGCAGTTCAGCGTGCAGGACTTCGATGATTTTGACCGCATATTCGTGATGGACCTCAACAATTACCGCGACGTGCTGCGGAAAGCCCGCAGCGACGCAGACCGGGAGAAGGTACAATTATTGCTGGAACACCAGCAGCCCGTGCCCGACCCGTGGTACGACGATGCGCTTTTTGACCCGGTGTACAACCTGATATCCGACGCCTGCCGGCGTATCGTAAACAACAGGTGATTTATTCAAACCTTACATTCCGAACATAATGATAAAACTTAGTATCCCGCAAGGTACCCGCGATTTTGGGCCGGACGTGGTGCGCAAACGCAGCTACATTCTTTCCACGATCCGTAAAACCTTTGAACTGTACGGGTTTCAGCCGCTGGAAACACCCGCCATGGAAAACACCTCCACCCTGCTCGGCAAATACGGCGAGGAAGGCGACCGGCTGATCTTCAAAATACTCAACAACGGCGACATCCTCGGGCAGGCGCAAATGGCGAAAGACAGCCGCGAGCTGGGCCTCCTGCTTTGCGAAAAATCGCTGAAGTACGATCTCACCATCCCCTTCGCCCGTTACGTGGTGATGAACCATGGCAAGATCAGCCTTCCTTTCAAACGTTACCAGATCCAGCCCGTATGGCGCGGCGACAAGCCCCAACGCGGCCGCTACCGCGAGTTTTACCAGTGCGACGCGGACGTGGTGGGAAGCCCTTCGCTCATCAACGAGATCGAGCTCCTCAAGATCTACGATACCGTAATGACCGAGCTGGGCCTCAACGGCTACCAGCTGAAAGTCAACAACCGCAAGGTGCTGGCCGGTCTTGCCGAACTCGTAGGCCGCCCCGACCTGATGACCGACATCACCATCGCCATCGACAAGCTGGACAAGATCGGCGCGAAAGGCGTACGGGAAGAGCTCGCCGAAAGAGGCCTGCAGCCTGCGGAAATAAACAACGTGATGGATTTTATTTCCATAGAAGGCAGCAACGACGAGAAGCTCGGGCGGCTCAGCCAGCTGCTGGCGGACTCTCCCACCGGTTTAAAAGGCGTGGAAGAACTGCGTTTTATTCTCGGCAGCCAGCTCGCCACGTTCAACTCCGCACCCGTTATCGATCTCACGCTTGCCCGCGGGCTGAACTACTACACCGGCATGATCGTGGAAGTAAAAGCGCCGGCGCAGGTAAACATGGGCAGCATCGGCGGCGGCGGCCGGTACGACGACCTCACCGGCCTGTTTGGCCTGCCGGGCATTTCCGGGGTGGGCATTTCTTTTGGCGTAGACAGGATCTATGATGTGCTGGAGGAATTGAAGCTGTTCCCCGCCACCGCGCAGCAGGGCACGCAGGTGATCTTTTTTCACCCGGGCGCAGAAAAGCTCAGCGAAGTTTTCGGATATGTAAGCCAGCTGCGGGAAAGAGGCATCGTAACCGAACTTTATCCCGACGATATCAAGCAGGATAAACAATACAAATACGCCGAGAAACGCGGTATCCCGTATATCGCTTATGTAGAAGAAAGTGCGCCGGGAGTTATTTCTATCAAAAATATGGTCAGCAAAGACCGTTATAATATCAAGCCGGAAGAGCTTGGTGGGTTTGAGTTTTAAGATGTAGAAGAAATGCTCGTTTTCTCCGGTTATTTCAAAAAGCGTGATACTTTGTTTGAGTTTTAAGATGTAGAAGAAACGCTCATTTTCTCCGGCTATCTCAAAAAACGTGATACTTTGTTTGAGTTTTAAGATGTAGAAGAAACGCTCATTTTCTCCGGCTATCTCAAAAAACGTGATACTTTGTTTGAGTTTTAAGATGTAGAAGAAACGCTCCGG